>JBKJZK010000537.1:0-6172 GCA_046715215.1 Nitrospiraceae bacterium | reverse complement strand
CATACATCGAGCCGCCGCATGGTGCTCGTCCGAGACCTGCCCCATCTGTTCCATCGCCAGCTTGTGCGCCGCGGCCATCTGGTGCACTAACATTCAATCCCCATGTCAGGAGCATCTTGCTTTGTGGGTTCTTGTGGGGTTAGGTCGGCTGAGGTTGCCCTGTCTGAAATTCGTAAACCGCAGATCGTCCGTTCAATCCGGATCGCCGGCTCCATTTTAAGTGCTTGAATATAGGGGACTCCCGCTGAGGGGGTTCCCCACCGATCCCACCGCAAAAGCCTCCGCTGCTAACAAACCGCAGGTCGCTGCAACTGCTCGGCCTTTGTCTGGTGCTTTTCCACATTTGACCTTCATAACTGCATTGACTAATGTCATCAAACTTTCTCAGTACTGAATGGAGGCCTATCAAATGAAGCCAGGACGATTTTTATGTGTTGTCTCCTCCTTATTCTTTCTGGCCTCCATACAAGCCTGTAGTCAACCGCAGCGGGTGATTAACTCACCATGCGCCACCCGAAATGCGACCATTCAAGTGAAGCCGAGTGCCGATCTATCACTCATGTTCGGGAATGATGCAATCCAAACTGCTTTAGACACCATGACACGACATGTTGGCCAGAATGAAATTACATCGGCTACTGAACTGACACGGTTGGGAACAGATGCGGCTGTTCGTACTGCAGAAGCCAATGGTAAAAATCTGAAGCCACAAGACAAAGCGGTTCTGGAAGCATATTTGCGAGAAGATGTCGTTCCCACGATTAAACAGAGCCCCACATGCGTCTTTAAGGTGAGTGCGTCAAGTAAGCCAGATGTCAGCATCGAAGATGTGTATCTCGAAAGCATTGGGGACAAGCAAATAGCAAAAGTCAAAATTGCTAACACTGGACAAGGGGGGGCTCGCTTCATCCACGTGGTTGTGCGGAACATTATTGACGGCATGAATCCCCTAAGTGGTCAGACCGAGATGGTCTTAGGTCCGGGCCAATGGCGTAATGTCAGTAATCCGCAGGCGACATTCCCAATGTCTGATATTAGATCTGGAAAGAAGAAGCTGATCGTCGTTGTTCAGCTCAGTTACGCCAAAGAAGCTGGAAGTCAACCCTTCGTTTATCAGGAGGAGTGGAAATACGATCCTCTGTCTCAAACCTTTAAGCAGTCTCCAATAAAATAGACTTCGCATCTGCTAGCCCTCTGCTACCACGCTGCTACCAGGACAGGACAAATCACCCCCATCTGTCCCCACTTCAGGAGTATCCTGGTTTGTGGCTTCTTGTGGGGTTAGGTTATCGGTGTGTGGATCAGGTGAAATTCGTAAACCGCAGGTCGTCCGTTCAATCCGGATCGCCGGCTCCATAGTTTCCAAGTACTTCCATGGAAACCGCTCCTCTTCCACTTGACCGTGAGGTGTCTGGTTGCGGATAGTTGCGGATTGCCCCTCCGATTTCGGGATATCCACAGTTTCATCGAGTCGGTCGACCGCTTGCCGGTTGGATCCAGGGATCCAGTGACAGTACAGATCCTTGAGCGGCATCCCGTTCTATATTTCTCGGCGTCGGTCAAACTCGCCGGCGCCGTAGCCTAGAAACCGATCGCTGGGCAGGAGGATCATGGCGAAGGGGAAGATACAGGGGGGAGGGGGTGTACCGGGGCTCACGCACACATACTCTGTAGGTACCCGGCACTCACTCTCTGAGAGAGCTGCTGCAATGGTTAGATAAACTTGACCTTCTTTACGACCGCCTGAACGATGAAGATGCGGGCATTGTTGCTCTGACCATCCACAGGAAACAGAAAAAATCCTGGGCGCTGGGCATTATAGCCAGTCGTCGTGCCGACCAATACTTCTCCATCAGTGAACGCAACCTCCATCTTGCGCCCGGAGAGCGGTGTGCCGACGACAAACTCTTTCTGCTCTTTGTAGGCACTGTTCCCGGCAAAGTCCCGAACGAAGAAGATGGCTTTCAAGTCCCGCATCATAACCCGTTGCCCGGGATCCGAACCGCCAACGGCATCACGACGAATATGGAACTGCTGCGCCGTCGGAGAAAAATCTTGGGAGTATCCCTTCAGAACCGTGCCATCGGCATGACGAATCACAATTTTGGCTGGACCAATCATCGCCATCTCCGTCGATGAGTACAAGCAGTTGTCATGGCAACACTATAACCGACAGAGGATTCATCACAAAGACAATCTGTACGTTTTGACCTGGTAGACCAGACTCATTGCAACAGCTCCGTGTCCTCGTCGCCTCATTTGTTGATTGGAGCAAGCGGGTGTCCGTTCTGCGACATACACTTCCAAAACTTAAACCTCTCCCTGTCTATACCGGCAGTGCTGACGATGCCGCCGTCCAAATACGCCTCGAAATGGCCACCCGGTACCTCTCTATCAACCGTCTTAATGCAGATAGCAATCACACGTTCGAGTTCACGCCGCTGTGGGTCTGAGGGCGCTGGATCGAATGGCATTGTTTTGAAAGACTTTCTATCGAGGGGTGATGTATGGGGTGGCTCGACTGTCCCCGTGGACGGCGCCGCTGTCGCTCCTGAGGTCGCCTCGGTCGAGGCTCCGGGCAGAGGCGTCCTCGCTTCGCTCAGCTCCGCAGCGTTGACCATCAACGAGATGAAAACCAAGCAGAGGGGTGAAGCAATCGCTGTAAGTTTCATGCTCTGAGTAGATGTGAGACCCTGCACCGGGAAATGCCGGGAGGGGCGAATCGAGAAGGGCATGGGGGCCTCGCAGGGAGGCCGCATTCTAGGATGCGCGACGTCAGATTCGCAACAGTGCGGACGAGAATCGGCACGTATTTCCTGGTCCGCGCTTCTCAGGATGCCTGCTATGTCTTGCCCCGAGGAACGTGCTTTCGGGCGGTGTCGCCACGAACCGTCATGAATAATGCGGGCTAGTGGCATCTCCTCTCACCGATAAGGAGTTCAAGTACGCTTGCCCGCCATACACAGTTGCGTATACACTCACTAACTACGTGAACTGCATTAAGTAGAGGCATTCGTGACGAAGCGAGGCACATCGAACCCAAGAGTCCGTTCAGCCAACTTATGCGTCGTGGAGTACCGCGGACAAAATCTTGCGGGTAAGGGAACGATGACGGATCTCTCTGGCGATGGGATGAAAATCTTCGGCACCCATGCACCCCATACTGGTATGCGCCTCGCTCTCCAACTAATGGTAGGTGAATCTGCCTTACCGATTCAGATCCCCTGCGCCTATGTGCGATGGACGAGCCATCTAGAGTTCGGAGTCAAGTTTGGCCCGATGGAACCAGCGGTTATGGCGCAACTCCACGATCTGCTCTCGACCCTCCATGGCTCACCAACCACGTAGCAGGCTGCGGAAAAATTATTTTGGCACGCTCGAACTTCGATGGTCCGCACGTGTGGGGCAAGCCTGGTCTATCTGGTTATCTGGTCTGTCTAGTGTCTCTGGTTTATTTGGTTTGTCGGGCTTCTTTCGTTCTTCGAACCAACGAACCAAACGAACAAGACAGGCTGGCGGACTTTTTGAGCATCCTGCGGGACATTCATCTGTTGTCCATAACCTGTGGGCCATTGGGTTTCCTGCATGCCACAATGGTTTTTCCGCAGCCTACCAGAGCCGCTGTCTGTTTTCCTATGTTTTCTTGCCACGTTGTAGAGGCCGGGCTACACTTTCCCTACACTCCATGGCACGAGCAAAAACATCAGAACAGTCTCGCGTGCGGTCCAAAGCTGCCACGATTGAAGAGCTCACCCGTGGCGCCGGAAAGCTCCATGAATTCCTCGCACAGGTGGAAGACATTGGCCGAGAAGGCTTCCCCTATCTCACCGCGGCCAGGGCCAGAACTGAGTTGCAATTCCGTGAGTGCATTCGCCGCACGTTTGGCGAAAGGTCCCATGAATTCCAAGCGCATCGGCACCACAGACTTCTCATGGACAGCCCTGAGGACACGCAGCAGAGCCTCGATCTGATCAAGACCCTTATTGCCACGCTTGAGCAGAAAAAACGTGCCCTGCAAGGAGGGGCTTCTCCCCAACAAATCCCTCCAACGGGGACGGCTCCACCAATACCCATGCGCCCACAGCTGACCTTAGTGCCGCCATCGCTCCCGATGGGCGACATGACCATGCCCCAGGCAGCACCGGTCACGCCACCATCAATGATCATGGCCGTCGCCATGACCACGAATATCGACCTGTCCTCAGCCATCGCAGAACCGAGTCCACCTCCGTCCCCCCCGGCACCCTCCGCCTCTTCAGGAAACTCGGAGCCTCTGAGCCCATCTACGTCTCTGCCCGAACCATTGCCGATTTCACCTTCGTCACATGCCACTAGGCCACCGGAGCCCATCATGCATCCAATTCCCTCCACCAGCCCACAGATGCAGGAAGCGCCTTCCGTCCCTACGCATCTGCAGCCGCGTCTCTCAATGCCGATCGGCTCCTCCTCGCACCAGGAGCCGGCACCTCAGTCTCCTCAGACCGAATCGGACGCTGTCGAACTCGTGAAGACACTCTGTTGTCGGTTCCACTCCGTCGCTCGGCAGTTGCGACTCCGTGGGGAATATCGAGCTACGCTAAGTGTGGAAGACGAGTTCGATGCGCAAGATCTGCTGTATGCACTCCTACGGATCCAATTCGACAATATCGACACGGATGAATGGACGCCGTGTTATTCAAATGGGGCTCCGCTCACGACACTCTTGCTGAACGACAGTCGGCTTGCGGTGATCGTCAAGAAAACACGCCCAGGTCTCAACGCCAAAGACCTCACCGACCTACTCCGGATTGACGCAGAACGGTATCGATCCCACGGCCGCTGCACAACGCTCTTGTGCTTTATGTACGACCCCGAGGGCCGTATTGGGAACCCTCGGGGCCTCGAAGCTAGTCTTACCAGCGTGAACGATTCATTTGCTATCGACGTAATTGTCTCCCCAAAATGAGGCTATAAATGAAGAAGTCTAAACCTGCCGGCGCCACGCTCCGCACATCGTCTGTGGGCACTACCGCATTGACAGAGGAGAGAGGCATCCGCTACGTTGGCCAGGACACTACTATTCCTGCGGTGCCTTGTACGATTCACACCCCAGTCGATGGCGGGAGAGTCATGTCGGATCGGGCCTACGTGCTCATCAATGTACAGCCGGGACGCACGAGCGATGTGGTTCGGGCTCTGTCCGGAATCAAGCAGATCAAGACCATCGACCCCTGCTGGGGCAAGCCGGATATTATTGTGGTGGCGGAAGTGTCGGACCAGCAAGCCCTGACCCAGTTGGTGCTGAGCCGGATTCATGAGATCGACGGCGTCTCGCAGACTGACACCCATCTCGTCTATCGATTGAAGGCCAATAACGCCAAGTGACACGCGCTCTTCGCGAACTCAGCCTCGCATTCCTCGTCATCGAGCAGGATGCTGAAAAAGTCCGCCAGCGTTAATGGAAGGCTCAGGCTTAGGTTGAGGCTGAGAACAATCAGTCGGGACTTTGCTCAACCTTGACCTCAGCCTAGTTCACTCGCTGCGGACCATTGAATTTTCACCGTGCCACAATAGTTTATCCGTACCCTCCACCCTGTCTCTTACTCTAACTCTCCGCTGTCGGCATCATCGCCAAGATCCAATCCAAACCGGTCAGCCATCCGATAGAGCGTGCGCCGATCAATGCCGAGAATCTTTGCGGCTTTGACTTTATTCCCCTTGGTTTCCTTCAACACGCGGACGAGATGACGTTTCTCGACCTCCTCAAGCGACAAACACCCTTCATCGCTGTGGCCGATCGCCCCGGCGGTCTCCTTCGATGGCAGCTCCGTCCGACGCAGCGACGCCGGCAGATCGTCCGGCGTGAGGAGGGGACCGTGACTCAACGAGACAGCCCGCTCAATGGCGTTTTCCAACTCGCGCACATTGCCTGGCCACCGGTACTGCATCAACAACGTCATCGTCTCCGGCAGCACCCCGCGCACCGCATGCGCCACCCCTCCCGCGCATTTCTGCAAGAAGTGATGCACCAACATCGGAATATCCTCCTGCCGCTCCACAAGCGAGGGCAAGGTGATACGCACGACATTGAGCCGATAAAATAAGTCGTCCCGAAACTTCCCCTCCTTGACGAGCTGCTCGAGATCTCGATTTGTCGCAGCGATGATACGGACATCGACCTTCGTCGATGTCG
>JBKJZK010000536.1:0-6245 GCA_046715215.1 Nitrospiraceae bacterium | reverse complement strand
CCTCAAGATCGAGGCGTTGATGGTGGAACATGACGGACGATGGCTGGCGGTTGCGCCGTTGCGAGGTGTCGCTGATCGGCAGGGGTTAAAGGCGACGGTGGCCGGCTGGGGAGAGGCGGCGGTCGCGTATGTGGATCTCAAGGAAGAGTCCAACCGGCTGATGAGGGAGTATCGCGACAGGACCGTGCAGTTGCTCGGATGGGGAGCGGTCGCCATTGCGGTGGCCTTAGGAATCGGATTGAAATCGATTCTGCAACTCTGGCGTGTGCTCGTCCCGATTGTCGCTGGCCTCATCGTGGTGACAGGCATTGTGAACCTGTCCGGTGAATCGCTGTCGTTGTTTCATGTCGCGACCTTGCTTTTGGTCATCGGCCTGGGCCTTGATTACGCGCTGTTCTTCAATCGTACGGAGGAACATGGCGAGGAACGCCGCCGGACGGTCTTTGGGTTGCTGGTCTGCAGCACCACGACCATTCTGGTGTTCGGAGTGCTCGCATTCTCGACAATCCCTGTGCTGCATGCGATCGGCCTGACGGCAGCCTGTGGATCCCTGTGCTGTCTCCTCTTTGCGGCCTTCTTAGCCGAACAGGACTCCCATGTTGCCTAACGTGCAGCCCATGACGCCCTTGACCCTGACGGCCTATACCCTCGTCACGGCCAACGGCCGTGGCCTAGGGTCTGTCCTCCAAGCCTTGCGCGAGCGGCGATCGGGATTGACACCTTGCGACTTCGAAGATGTCCCCCTCAAGACCTACATCGGACGAGTCGAGGGTCTGGAGGATTTTTCGCTCGGGAATGAGTTGGAACGATTCGATTGCCGCAATAACCGGCTTGCCTGGCTCGGGCTACAGCAGGATGGATTCATGGTGGCGGTGGCGGAAGCGAAGCAGCGGTATGGCGCCCACCGCGTCGCCGTCGTCATGGGCACCAGCACCTCGGGCATTCTGGAAACGGAACATGCCTATCAGGAGCGGAACCTCGCCGGTTCGCTGCCGGCCTGGTATACCTCGCGGTATCGCTACACGCACAATATGTTTTCTCTGGCCCACTTCGTGCGGGTCTGTCTTGGTTTGCGCGGACCCGCGACGGTGATTTCGACCGCCTGCTCGTCCAGCGCGAAGGTGTTTGCGACGGCCGATCGCTTGTTGCGCGCCGGCCTGTGCGATGCCGCCATTGTCGGCGGCGTCGATAGCCTCTGCTTGACCACCTTGTACGGGTTCTCGACGCTTCAGCTGCTCTCGACGAGTCCCTGCCGTCCCTGCGACGAAGATCGCGACGGGCTCTCGCTGGGCGAAGCCGTGGGATTTGCACTGCTGGAATCCAGCGAGTGCGTCAGTCGGCGGGGTGCGGTCGCGCTGTTGGGATATGGCGAAAGTAGCGATGGATACCATATGTCCCGCCCCCATCCGGAAGGAGCCGGGGCGATCAGGGCGATTCGGGATGCGCTCGTGCGCGCGGGCCTGCAGCCCACGGATATCGACTATGTCAATCTGCATGGTACGGCAACTAGAGTCAACGACGCCGTGGAAGACAAAGCAGTCTCCGGCATCTTCGGGCGCACAACTCCCTGCAGTTCGACAAAAGGCTGGACCGGACACACGCTTGGTGCTGCGGGGATCACAGAGGCGTTGATCTCGGCGCTCTGTCTGACGCACGGCTTTCTGCCGGCCACGCTCAACTGCGAACGGATCGATCCGACTCTGCACTGCCGGATCCTGCGTGATAATGACGTGCGCCCGGTTCGACGTATTCTCAGCAATATATTTGGATTCGGTGGGAACAATTGCAGTCTGATCCTGGGAACGCTTCGATGAAGGCAGGCATTCAAGGCATCGGTCTCCTGGCGGCAGGACTCGAAGGATGGCGCGCCGGTCGTGCGGTGCTGGCCGGTACCGAGCCATTTGCGCCTGTCGCCGTGCCCGATCCTGAAGCGGCGCTGTTGCCTCCGAACGAACGAAGACGGAGCAGCGACTGCGTCCGGTGGGCCGTGCATGTCGCGCAGGAAGCGATTGCGCAATCGGGCCTGGATCCGCGCGAGGTGCCCACGGTCTTTGCTTCTTCGGGAGGCGAAATGGGGGTGCTCGATACACTCTGTCGCACCCTGGCGATGCCGAAGCGGGTGATCTCGCCCACGCTCTTTCATCAATCGGTACATAACACGGCCGCAGGCTATTGGGGCATTGCCACGACCTGCCAAGAATCATCCACCGCGTTGTCCTGCTATGACGATTCCTTCGCGGCTGGGCTGCTGGAGGCCGTCACCTTCGTGTGCGTGGAACAACGCCCGGTGTTGCTGGTGGTCTACGATTTGGCCGTGCCCATTCCGCTCAACGAAGCCCGTCCGATTACCACTGGCTTTGCCGTCGCGCTCGTGTTGGTTCCGCCGTCAGACTGCTCTCTCGGAGGCATGCATCTGCGTCTCGAAGAGGCACAGCAAGACGAAGCAAGCCGCCTACAAGACTCTGCATTGGAGCGAGTTCGACAGGACAATCCTGCTGCTCGATCGTTGCCGCTCTTGAGAGCCATTGCCACAGGCGGTTCGCAGAGGGTGACGCTAGGCCTGCTCGATAATCAGCAGCTCGTCCTGGAGATCGACCCATGCCGGAATTGACCAAGGACGAACTCAGCCGGTTCCTCCCGCACGAGGGGGCGATGCGTCTGATCGATCGGGTGGAGTCGTGGGATGACGCGAAGATTCAATGTCACACGCGATCGCATCACGATCCGAGGAATCCGCTACGGCATGGCGCTCGTCTCGAAGCGGTCACGGGGCTGGAATATGCGGCACAGGCGATGGGAGTCCACGTGGGACTTCTCAATCGGACGCAATCAACGGAGGGATTGATCGGCTATGTCGGGGGCCTGAGAGATGTTGTGTTATCAGTAGACCGACTCGACGAGTATCCGGCGGAACTCACGATCGATGCCACACGCTTGTTCGAAGGCGATAATAGGTTCATCTATCAATTTGCCATTTCATCTGGAGGCCAAGACGTGATGACGGGGCGGGCCTCGATTTTCCTGAAGCACGTGCACTCATGACGAAGAAACGAGCACTCGTGACAGGAGGCAGTGGCGCCATCGGATCGGCCATCGCCGCACGACTGGCGGCGGATGGGTATGCCGTGATTGTGCATGCCCATCGGCATCCTGAATCGGCTGAGCAAGTGGTAGAGAAGATTCTGGCTAATAGCGGGTCGGCGTCAAGTGTCAGCTTCGATATTACCGATGGGGGCGCCACGGGCCATGCACTCGAAACGCTACTGAAGGATGGACCGATCCAAGTCGTCGTCAACAACGCCGGCCTTCACGATGATGCGCCCATGGCCGGTATGACCAGCGAGCAATGGACGAAAGTCATCGATCTCTCGCTCAATGGATTCTTCAACGTGACGCAACCGCTGTTGCTGCCGATGATCGGTACGCGCTGGGGGCGGATCGTGTCGATTTCGTCGTTGGCAGGCGTGACCGGTAATCGTGGTCAGACGAACTATGCTGCCGCAAAGGCCGGATTGCACGGGGCGAGCAAATCATTAGCGATCGAATTGGCGTCACGAGGCATCACCGTCAATGTCGTAGCCCCCGGTCTCATCGACTCGGCATCCACAAGGCACGCGTTCAGGCCCGAGCAGATTGAGACGATGGTTCCGATGAAACGGGTTGGGCAGCCAGAAGACGTCGCGTCCCTTGTGTCCTTTTTTGTGTCAGACCAGGCCGGATATATCACAGGTCAGGTGATCGGGGTGAACGGAGGCTTGGCATGACGAAGGTCCACGACCTCGCCCGCTCATACTGGGTCGTCATTCCGGCTTACAACGAAGCCGAGACGGTGCGCGACGTGGCGATGCGCGCGCGGCAACAGTGCGCCAATGTGGTTGTGGTGGACGATGGATCCACCGATAGCACATTTCGTGCAGTTGCCGGCCTTGATGTGACCGTCCTGCGCAATCTAGAGAATTGTGGGAAGGCTGGGAGCCTTTCACGTGGATTCGAGCATGCGTTGGCGCAAGGGGCCATCGGTGTGATCACTCTGGATGCGGACGGACAACATGCGCCGGAAGAGATTCCCTGCTTCGTGGAACGTTCTCTGGATGATCCGAAAGCGTTTCTCGTTGGCGCCCGTCGGCGCGATCAACGAAGAGGCTCGTTCTGGCGGTATGTGGCAAACCGGATCGCCGACTTCTGGATCGGCTGGGCGGCGGGGCAATGGATTGAAGACAGTCAATCGGGATTTCGGCTGTATCCTGCCGGATTGTTGCGCGAGGTGACGCTCAAACACGATCGAAGCCGGAGCTTCGTCTTTGAAAGTGAAATTGTGATCGAAGCGGCCAGGCACGGCGTTGCCTGCCGGAATGTGCCCATTAGCGTGCTACCGCGGTCAGGACCACGGACCAGTCACTTTCGCCCGGTGCTGGATATTGCGCGGATTACACGGATGGTGGCGTGGAAATTACTCTCGCGAGGAATGTACCCGGTAGGACTCTATCGAGCGCTCACAGGTTCGAGCTTTCGTAGGAACGGATGCAAGAGTAGCGAACGGCCGCTTACGGTCCAGCGGCGATGAACTGGGCACGAATTGCGTTGTCAAGATTCTCGATCCAGACTTCGGAAGGAGACTCAGATAGCAAGCCGGGGCTCCTCCTTAAGGTCGTTACATTCCCGCTGCGGTCAGGCGCGAGCGAATGGCTCCATCTAATCGCTGAATCCAGCCGGCATAGTTTCCGTGGATGGTTTGTTTGTCGGCGTTATATTTGAGATTGTTACTGTCTTTGTAGATAATGCTGTATGTTTTAGTCGTGTAGGGTATCGTTACCACAGCCTGATGGCTTCGGACATTGAGCGTACCCATGATCTCGCCTGGCTTCACCACAGCCATGATCCACCCTAGTCCGGCTCCTGCCTGAATAATGGCCTTCTGCACATCTTCCATGCTCGGGTCCTTGCCGGTCGCCGTTTGAACGGGAGCATCGTTGACGTTGTAAATTTGTCCGCCGCCTCGGCAGCCTGCAACGACTGCCACCACTAAGCAAGCTACGACCATGCCAGATAATATTCGCTTCATCGTTGTCCCTCCTCTCGATAGGTTCGATCCGACTGAAAACTGCCTGCTTTTAGTCCAATTGGCTGCCCCAAGTCAAACCGACGTACCGGGTCTCCATCATCTGTCTGGGCGCGTATCCGTGCTTCAGGACCTAGCAGGATGCTGAAAATGCCCGCCAGCTTTCTGGAAGGTTAAGACTCAGGTCAAGGTTGAGAAAAAAGAGTCTGAGCTTTACTCAACTTAGCCTCGACCTCAGCCTGCTTCGCTCGCTGCGGCCTTGCTGGGGACAAGGCGCGTCTCGGCGCGACGGGGTTGGGCGGGTGAGAAGTCTGGCCTTTTTGAGCATCCTACTGACTATTTAGGCACCATCACCCTACGTATTATCACAGTAGCGCACTGCACAAAAACCGAGTTTTTCCGCAAACTAATAGTCGAGTAATGCCTCCAAGATCGACGGGGTCGCCGGATACATGCCCTTCTGATTCCACATGGACATCGCGTCTGGAAAGACCTGAACCGTTCCTCTCTCCGTACGGGGGGTTACGCCGCGGCCGTTGCTGTTTCTTAAGATCATTACAGGTCCCTCTTTCGTGTGACCGACGCGAGCCCTGTCTGTTCCGGAGACGAGAAATGGAGATGCATGGGTGAGATTAGTCTGACGTGATGAGCCCTTCGATCTCGACTAGCAGTTCCCGACGGCACAGGTCTCCCTGGAGAAACACTATCGGGCTGGAGTTCAGCAGCGGATCGTGAAGAGCCTGCCGGATGGAGATTAGTTGATCCGGATTTCTCACGTAGACCTTGTAGATCGCGCGATGGGACGTTCTACTTCCCTTCGGCTCCATAGTGTCGGCATGCTCGATAAGGGTCCGAAGATTGTGAACCATTTCCTGTGTTTGCTCTTTGGGGCGACCGGCATGTCGGCTCGCGTGCCCCACCACGCTGGCCGTTCCGGCGATAAAGAGCTGAGGCCCGCTCTCTGATTCACAGAGGGTCGCCCGCGCAAATGCCGGGCTTCGTGGCCCATAGTCCTTCGGGTACTCGTAGGCGTTCAATTGACGTGGGTTTCCGAGATGGGTCGCGGGGTGAGCCCCAGCCAGAAAGTAGGTCTGAAGAGGTCCGGATCGCGTGCCCACTGCCGTGCCGGCTGGAAGTGCAGAGGGAAAGTCCTGAAGGCTTGCTTCCAACGCCTGATGGCGTCCCA
>JBKJZK010000535.1:0-8154 GCA_046715215.1 Nitrospiraceae bacterium | reverse complement strand
CGAATCTGCATGGCCTTCGATGCCTTGATCGTCACATTCGGATTGTCTCGGGTACTCATCGAATTGAACCTGGCCACCGAGTTGACCACGTACAGCATCCTTACGATCGTGACGATCCTCAATGCCTACTTACTATTTCGATTTTTTCGGGACAGGACCGTCCCATAAGGGCCAAGGGAAGGAATACCGGCCTGCCCATCGACAGCCGCACGTTCACCGGAGCATAACTGCATGGTCATGCCGAACCTCTTGGTCTGACCATCAATCAATTCAGATACTGCCTCTCTCCTCCCTCTGCGGGCTCCGCACGCCCTCTTCCGGTGACTCAAACCTGACCCTGCTCATGTTCTGCCTGTCTTGTTCATTTGGTCTGTTCAGTCTGTCTGTCTGGTTTTTTGGTTGAGCGAAACTAACCAGATGAACCAATCAACCAGATAAACAAAACAAACTAGATCAACCAGACAGACAGGGCTTGGCCCCAACCTCCTAGTGATGTACGACCTGCCCACGATCCGATTCTCATGCGACGCTCTTTGAGTCGAGCGGGACAAGATCTGTATGGTTTCTCCTTCAGGTTCTACAACTCCAATATTTTGGAGCACCATACAATCATTTAATTATATGGATAAATCACATGGTTGCATTGAACAACCACGGCACATTTTTTGCTCAGCCCTTGATCATGTATCAACGCAACCATACAGCCATACCCTCTTCTACGGAGCAACACATGAGCGCTTTGACTAAGCAACAATGCTGCTTACCGCGGACCAGAGTCACGGAGACCGCTCGCATGCCGCTACTCCTAACCGCCATCGTTACAGGCCTTCTTCTTTCGATCATGCCCATTTTGACCGGATGCGGAGGAGGAGAGACCGGTAGTGGCGCAGGCGCCACTGCGTCTCTCGCATGGAGCCCGGTTCCAGACCCCTCAATCTCTTCCTATTTAGTCCATTACGGTCGGCAATCACCAAATCAATCGGGTAGCTGCGCATACGAAAGTTCCATGTCCGTTGACTCCCCGTCAGCCACGGTCACTAACCTTGAGCCTAATACCCTCTACTACTTTGCGGTCAGTGCCTATAACGGTATAGAAAGCTCATGCTCAAATGAAGTATCGACCTCCACCTAGACCGATCGACTAAGCCCCTCCCGTACCAGCATCCTACCCTGGCCGATCCCCTGTCCCGCTCCCCGCTGATTGGCTCCACTGGGTCTTGGTTTGACCACGAACTCACGGCGCTCCGCACCGGTCTGAATCGCCAGGCGCCCTGCCGTCCTCCTTTGTTTTCCAGAGACTAACCGACTCACATTGACCGTGGTCGAGCTCTTTCCTATACTGGCAGAAGCTCGTAAGGAGGTGCGCTGATGAAAATCGTCATAGGTCTACTTATTGTAGTGGTCCTGGTGGTCGGAGTAATCCTGGCGCTTCCATTCCTGATTGACCTCAACAAGTATCAAGACCAATACAAGCCACTCATCGAAACCGCGCTCAATCGTAAGGTTCAGCTGCAAGACATCCGCCTGACTATCTGGCCGCGGATCGGTGCCCGGGTGGACGGGTTTGCCGTGCTGGACGACCCGGCATTCGGCTCAAGCCCCTTTACCTCTCTCACCTCGCTGGACGTCGGGGTCAAACTCGTACCTTTATTCAGCGGCAAGGTCGAGGTAGAAGAAGTCACGCTCCGTGATCCTGTGATCACGGTCATCAAGAACAAGAACGGCGTCCTGAACGTCTCGACCATCGGTCGTACAGGTGTTGAGCTGCCTAAAACTCCATCGCGGGCGCCCATTCCATCAACCGAAGGTCCGCTCAAAATCCTGGCACTGCTGGCCGTGGATCGAGTCTCTATCGCGGGCGGGAATCTCACCTATCGGGATCTGTCAGCTGCCAAGACAACCGAGTATATCTTGCAGGATATGGAGCTCCTCCTTCAATCAGTTCAGCTCGGCCAATCCCCGAACCTCCATGTTGGAATGCTCGTCCAACCGTTGAACCTGCCGGTGAGGCTCGACGGTACCTTTGGCCCTTTGAAAGAATCCATGGACATTGATGCGATCAATCTCCGTCTTGCTTTGGGAAAAACCTATTTCACCATCACCGGAAAAACGGTCGGGCGAAACGCCAGCCTGAACATCAGTGCGCCGGTCATCAATACGGCCAATCTACCGGTCGCCCTACCATTACAGAAGCCCGTTGATGTGAATAATCTCCAGATTGCAGCTGAGGTACAAGGCCAGGAGGTGCTATTACAGAACTTCTCCTTTCAACTCTTCGATGGACAGGTGACGGCACAGGGAAGGGTCACGTCCGGTTCCGAGACACCACCGTTCACTGGCAAGGTCACGATTCAAGGGATGCAACTCGGTCCGGCGCTCAACGCCCTCGCAACCACCCAGGTGTCGATCAGCGGAACGGCAGGAGCCGACCTCGACATGCAAGGCCGTGGATTGTCCATGCCGGACCTCACGAAATCCTTCGAAGGCACGGGGCACGTGGCTGTCAAAGACGGCAAGATCGACGGTGTGAATCTGCTTCAGGAAGCCATCTCCATCCTCAAAGTTGCCGGCATCTCGCTTGATAACGCCAAGGCAACGGCTTTTTCAACGATCGAGACCGATCTCGCCATTAAGCAAGGGATCATCCATGTCCAACGGCTCTTGATGGATAGCCACGACTTTCAGGCCACCGGAGGAGGCACTATCGGATTCGATCAGACGCTGAACCTCACCGTGAACCTCAACCTGTCACAGGACCTAAGCCAGAAAATCGCACGTTCATCGCCTGCCGCCAAGCTCGCGATGAAAGAGGGCCGCTTGAGTCTTCCCCTGATGATTACCGGAACAACACAGGCGCCATCGTATGGGTTAGATATGAAGGGCCTAACCGGGAAAGTTCAGGAACAGGTGCAGAAGAAAGTCGAGGAAGCGGTTGGTGGACTGCTGAAAGGGACGATGAAACCAGAAGACTTAAAGCAACAGGGACAAGACCTGATTAAAGAATTGTTGGGGCGTTAATACTGAAATTACGTTTTGTCGATGGGCTCAACAACAAGTTCTGGATTATTCAACGACGTGCTTATAGCCTGGGAGGTAAGGAGTATCTGCGCTTGGAAATCTTCTCGCGCATGCCCCCGGAAACCTAAAAGGGCTGAAACTCTCTCCACTGGTCTAGGGAAAAAGACTCCAGAGTTATACCACTCACTGACATTTTTCACGCCGATCGATAATAGCGGACCTCCGCTGAGAGCTACTGCATCAACTAGGCAATACCAGACAGCAACACCGCTTGGCGGGTTTCCCTGAGACAATCCAAAAACAGGGTCTACATCCGCCCACTTCCAGGCTCCGGCCGCTGTGCCAAGTATCTCCAGCCATGTAGTAATAAAGAAGGCCGCGAGATACACCAATGGCGAGCGACCCGTAAAAAGACAGGCCAAAAATACACAAAACAGTAACGCACCCCCTGAATCACCCGGTTCTGCATACCCGCTGATTCTCCAAATTGACCATGCGCCGCCTACCAATACCACTGTTGTGACGATTGCTCTGGCGTGTCGTAAAAATAGCCCGGACCGCGCTAACGCAATGGAGGTTAAATACACCATTCCGTGACCAAACGGCACATAGGCTGGTACGTTCTCAAACCGATAGATGTATCCACCCATACAGACAGAAGCCACGTACTCACCAATAGTCGTAAACGCGACGGCAACGAGAACCTGCATTCTTACTTCTCTATTTTCTCCGCGCAAGAACCCCACTAGACATACCAACGCAATAAACCCTAGAGCATACTGTATTTCCAAACTCGCGCTTGCTTCACACAGCATACAGACCGCTACGCAGGCAAAAGTAAATGCCGCTATAACGTAATCACGTTTACTATGAGCATAAGCGGCATCAATTTGCGGGAAATGGCGTAGCAATCTCGGGCTCATTGAATTTCAACCCCTCTTGAGTCTGTTACTCATACTCGATTGTCTGGCCATACAGGAACGTGATAGGGAACGCCCGCCCACCGCCCTTCGTATTCTGCAAGGATCAGCCACCGCTGGCGCTCTCGACTGACCTCATGCCGCCGGAAGTTCAGAAATCGCGCCTGCCGCCAGATCAACCTCAACATACGTCAGATGTCAAAGAGATCAGTGCAACGGATTCTCTTGTGTCAGAAATCTAACGTGTAACCAGCGTCACGTCAACTCAACCGGGGTCAGCCGAAACTTTGAGTAGTCTGACTGATGCCACTTTCTTAGCCTGTTGGGGAAGAACGGTCAGGAGTCCCCGCGCTCACTACTGCCTGTATCTACCCGATAAACAGAAACGCGTGGCCGCAAGCCCCAAGCACACTCCCAGAAGGTGATGAGGTAATGCCCAGTCTGACGCAAGAAGGCAGGGTTCTGGCAACAACTCAAGACTCATATAGGCTCCACAATTACCCTGTGAGCTTGGAAATAACCTTCCGCGATCAGAGGCTCATGGACGAGCCACATGGTATTGCGGGAGGAACTGAGTTGTTCGCAAACGCATGGCTGGCGGAAGAGCTGGAGTTAAATTCCAGCCTCCCGCCAAGGATGAAGAAGTGAAGATGTTTGTTCGAGGAAAGCTGCCTTGCAGCAACTGGAAACTCTTGTGAACGAACTCTGGAAGAATCGCGATCCTCCTCTTGCCCCCACATCTGTAAACTGGTTCCGGTCACACATTACGGCGTGATGCCGGCATCTGTCGCCGCAGCTGTTCCAGAAACCAAAGAAGCGAGGCGAATCAACCCTCTTCCTTCGGTTTCTTATCCTCCTTCAATACCGGCTTGCCTTGCGCCAGGCTGGCCTTGAGGTCATGCTCGGGGACTTTCTTGTGCACCAGATTCTGATGACAATCGATGCAAGTTGCGCCCTCCGTTTCCATCTTCTTGTGCGCAGCCTTAGCCGACGCGCCAGGAGGCTTTGTATTCTTGTGGCAAACCCGGCAGGTTGAGCTGTCCCACCCCTTCAGTTTCATACGCGCCCTGTAGGCCGCCTCCGGGCGTCGCTCGTTGAATTTCTCGATCGTAGAGTAGTCGTTGGTGAATTCCTCGATCAGGAACGGGACTCCATCCACCACGTGCGTCCACACCGCCAGATGGAAGTTCGACAAGCCCTGGGGAACGTGACAGTCCTTGCAGCCAGGATCGGAACCGAGCGCTCCCCAGTGCGAGGATTTTTTCAGCTCCTCATACGGATAGGTCTCTGAATGGCAACTCACGCAGAACTCGGTCCTGGATATGGCGGCCTCGCCGCCGAATACCACGACGATCGATCCAACCGCTAGAACTGCCCCGAGAAGAATGGCGCCGCCAGACCATCGCCCCGCCATTACTCCTCCTTGCCTATCTCGGCCGGCTTGGCATCCTTTTGGAACTCCTCATGAAACTTCGGGGTAGGCGGACCATCAAACGTGCCCGCTAGTTTGAAGTGTTCATGCATGGCCTTATTGTTACGCACGGATTTCTCGAAGTCGAACTCATACTTCTTGTCCACCTTGGGAGTGAACGGCGTGTAGGGTTTCTTAACGCCCTTCCACCCCGAGCCCTCGTAATTCAAATGGCAGGCGTTGCACTTCTCAATGAACTCAAACTCTTGTCCGGTTTCCACGAGGGACTCGCGCGGCGTGACCTTTTTCGACTTTTCAAAAGCCTCACCCGCCTTGCGGTGAACCTTACGATAGTCGGGGCCCGCCCCATGGCAGGATTCGCAGCCTACACCAATCAAGAACTTGTCCGGCTCCGTAATTTCATACCCGCCTTCCACCCCGAACCCAGTCACGTGGCAACCGATACAATCCTTGTCCTTCGTGAAGTCCTTCTTGGGATCGAGTTTAGCCTTGAGCATGGCTTTGTTCTTATCCTTGTCCCTGTTGGCTTTGAGCGAGTCGACAGCTTTGGCGTGGGCGGTCTTGATCCATGAGTCGGCCTCACTTTTGTGGCAATTACTGCATTTCTTCCGGCCCTCGAACGCTGTCTCGGCGGCAGCGGTTCCGACTAAGACCGCGAATAACGCCACGGCGGCAAGTGCGAATGTCATGGGATGCTTCACGGGTATCTCCTTTCTAGAAAACTATTCGTGGTCGCACTATAAGAAATGCTCACGGTTTCACTCTATCGTCAGTGTAACGTATTTACAAGGACCGTCATCCTACCTTGGCCACTAAAGAAATCAGCCACTGGACGGCTGGATAGCTGGAATCTTATACACCCAGTAGCCGCCTTGTTGATAGACGAGTTTCAGAGCCTGAAACTCAATAGGATTGGATGTCGTGAAGGGCAGCATCTGCGCGAGTAGTGTGTTACCGCTCTTATCACCGGTCAGGAAGTAGGCACGCACCAAGTTTTCCGACAGCCCATGCACCGAGTAAGCAGTGTGTTTGTTGTCGGCCTGCCAGCGCTTCACCATCCCGCTCAACCCATGTACATCGCCACCCTGCAAGGGGAAATCCTTGTAGGCGACATCGAGACGCTCGGGGCGCATCAGCCCGAGCTTGTAGAGATCCGAGAGGTGAACCGCGACATAGGCCTCGCGCCCGCCGGTCAGTTCGCGCAGCATCGCCGCGCCATCTTTCAGATCCGCCGACAGCGCATCAGCGAATCCTTGAAATTTCTGACTCTCTTCAGGGCTTGCCGGGGCTCTCCAGAACTCGCGTTCGTATTTCTCGATCGCCACGCTTTTAGTGCGCCAGAGCGAAGGCGTAATAAGAGGTTCGCCGAGATGCGAAATGAATACCGTCTCGTAGCCCGTCAGTAGCCGGATCTGACGCGAGGTGTCCCACCATGCAAGGATGACGGCGTCTTTCGGCACATGCTTGGTAATCGCCGATGCCAACGCGGTCAACTCGGAGAGCTTGCCGTCGACGAAGACCACCGGTTCGCCGCTGCGGTTTTCCCAGTTGAGCATGACAGGCGGGGTATTGCCGCGACGCGCAAGGTAAGTCACGGCCAGCGGCTTGTCCACACCTTCGACTAGAACCTCATGCTTGCTGATCCAGAGGTCTGGCCAGGCCTCGATGCCGAGCTTGCCGAATTTGTCGACGCCGCCCTCTTCCGCCAACTGGTAGTGGTAGGGTACCGACCCTGGACTGAGCCACAAGTACGCGAGCCAGCCGAGGACAAGAAAGCCTCCCGCCACCAGGAAGATTCCCAGCGACGGGAGGATTCTATTGCTTGGTCGCGTCAGCGCTCCTTCCATCGTCTGCGCTGCGCCCGCTATCACCGACCGTTGTTCTTCTTACGCCTACTCCATCCGGCGAGCGCGATGCCGCCGGTCAGCAGCATGCCGCCACCCAAGCTACCGAGCGTGATCTTTCCGTCTGTGCCGTCGAAGTCAAGCAGGCTCGTTTTGCTCTGCTCGAGCTTGAGCACCCGTTCCTGCAGCGCCAGCTTCTCCTTGAGCTTGGTGTCTTCGTCCATGATTTCGACATAAGCCCTGTTCAACGCCGCCCAGCCGACGGTATAGGTGAACCCCCAATGTTGGTGGGCGAGGCTCACGTGCAGCTGCACCAGATGATCCTCAGCCATTTCAAAGAGTCTGAGCTCGATCGCTGCCGGGTTGTTGCCCTTCGACCAGTATATCTGGAAGAATTGCTCGAACCCCGGTGGGACCGGCACCGGAGGCTTCGGTCTGTTGGTCTTCTGGCCGGTGAGGAGACCCTCCTCATACTGCTTATGGACTACGTCATGCGCCTCATCATATTTATCAAGCCCTGAGTAGGTGCCATTGTCCATAAACTCTAAGTAGGCACGGGCGAAGCGCTCAGAGTGGCACTGGGTGCAGGTCTTGACCCAAGCATCCAGGCGCTTATCGGCCCAGTCGGTCTTGATGTTTTCTCGGATGCCAGGCACAAAGGGATAGTTCGCCCAGCGGACTTTACGCACCACGTTGTGACTGAACTTGCCCTGGTATTCCATGTGACAGCTCGCGCAGGTGGGTGCGGCCTGCCCGCCCTTGGCAAGCCCGTCCTTGAGTTCCACGTTCCAATTCCAGCTCTTCCCCTTTGCCTCATACTGCTTGCCATGTTTCGACATGGTGTAGGCTTCCCAGTTGATGTGGTCGGCGCCGCTGTGGCAGGTGCCGCAGGCCTCAGGCTTGCGCGAGTCAGCCACCGAGAATTCATGCCTGGTATGGC
>JBKJZK010000534.1:0-6478 GCA_046715215.1 Nitrospiraceae bacterium | reverse complement strand
CGGCCACCGTTCGGGAGGCGAAAGGGGAATGCTGGATTGTGAATGTTGAATGCTGAATTTTGAATTATCGGAATCGGCAGCAATTGGCTGTGCGAGAGCATCTGATGAATTCCGAACATTCAACATTTAACATTCGACAGCTCAACGCGGCGATTGCATGTGGAAATGTTCATGACTAAAGCGGTTAGGCCTCATGGGCTACCTGCCGTTCGGCGTGGTAGGAACTGCGGACGAGCGGGCCTGATTCGACGTGGGTGAAGCCAAGGGCCATCCCCTCTTCTTTTAACATGGCAAACTCGCTGGGATGGTAGAAGTGCGCAACAGGCAGATGCTGTCTTGTGGGTTGGAGATATTGGCCGATGGTCATGATGTCGCAGCCGACGGAGCGGAGGTCGCGCATGACTTCGCGGGCCTCGTCCATGGTTTCTCCCATCCCGAGGATCAACCCGGACTTGGTTCGCATGCCCAATTGCTTCGCCTTGCCGAGTAACTCGATCGATCGTTGATACTTTCCTTGTGGTCTAACGGCTGGAAACAGCCGCTCCACAGTTTCGATGTTGTGGTTCAGGATCTCCGGCTTCTCTGCGCAGACCATCGCGAGGGCTGTCTCGTTCCCTTCGAAATCAGGAATCAAGACCTCAATCGTGCAGCCAGGGCTGAGCTGTCTGGTCTGCCGGATCGTTTCGGCAAAGATCGCAGCGCCGCCATCTGCCAGTTCATCCCGGTTCACCGATGTGATCACGGCATGTCTAAGGCCCAACACCTGGACCGCTTCTGCGACTCGCCGAGGTTCATCATGGTCGATCGCCGGCGGTCGGCCTGTCTCGACTGAACAGTAGTGGCAACGTCTGGTGCAGATGTCGCCCAGGATGAGGAATGTCGCGGTGCGTGCATTCCAACATTCCCATCGGTTCGGACAACGAGCTTCTTCGCAAATGGTATGGAGCTTGAGGCGGTCCATCGTCTGCTTGATGTCGAGGTAGTCCGGACCGGTTTTCGCTTCGACTTTGAACCAGGGGGGTAGGCGCCTGGGAGAGCTGAAGGCTGAAGGCTGAAGGCTGACAGGCAACGATGAATCTGCGGAAGAAGTTCTCAGTTGGCTAAGGGGGATCAAGCTCATCGAGTCTCCTTCGACGGGGATAACTCCGAGGGATGCTCAAGGATGCGTTTAAACTCTTTCAGGAAGCCGGCCCCCTGCACACCATCCAGGGCCCGGTGGTCGCAGGATAACGTCACCTTCATGCGCCGGCCCGCCTTGACCGTGCCGGCTTTGACGACAGGCGCGTCGCGGATGGCGCCCACAGCGATGGATGCTGCCTGAGGGGGGATGAGGACCGCAATGAAGTTTTCTACCTCGAACATTCCCAAGTTTGAGATCGAGAAGGTGGCGTCCGTGTATTCCTGCGGCTGCAAGCGTTTGTCCCTGGCCCGGTCTATCAGCGTCCGCGATTCGGTCGCGATATCGTCCAGCGACTTCCCGCCGCAATTCCGAATGACCGGCGTGATCAAGCCGTCATCGATGCCGACAGCGATGCCGATATCAATGCGCGCATGTCGCCTGATGGCATGGCCGGTGAATGACACATTGATTTCCGGATGACGGGTGAGCGCGAGCGCTGCGGCTTTGATCAGCAAGTCTGTGATGGAGGGATACGTTGTTTGCTTGTGTTTGAACTTATCACGGAACCGCTCTGCCTGCTTCATATCGATCTCGCTCGTCAGATAAAAGTGCGGCACCGGCGCTTTACTCTGGGTCGTCGCTCGCGCTATGGCTTTCCGCATCTGGCTCAGCGGTTGATCTGTTCCAGCCGACAGCATCTGCGTTGGCGGCGCCGGGGCGTTCACGACATCTTCTTCCACAATTCGCCCGCCCGGACCGGTTCCGGTGATGGTGGAGAGATCGATGCTCCGGTCGGCAGCAAGCGCTTTCGCGCGGGGCGAGACGATCAAACGAGTGCCCTGTGGACTCGCAGGTGCGGTGGGCGCCGGACCGGCAGCAGGCGGCGCGCTTGTCCTGCCTCCGCCACCGGCCGATGGCGCGGCAGTGATGGTGTCGGTCAATGCCGAGGTGATGTCCTCATCTGCTCCGCCGATGACACCGATCAATGCACCGGACATCACGGTTGCGCCGTCCTGCACCAGGATCTTGCGTAGGATGCCGGAGGCGAAGGCCTCGAGATCCATGATGGCCTTGTCGGTTTCAATTTCAGCGAGCGCCTCCCCTGCCTGCACCGGATCCCCTTCGCGTTTTTTCCATGCAAGGAGGACGCCCTCTTCCATTGTGTCGGTTAATTTTGGCATGACCACGCGACTAGCCATAAACGTCCCCCATGGATGCTGAAAAAGCCCCCTTTTTCACCCTCCCAACCCCGGCGCGCCTAGACGCGCCTTTTACCATGCTTAGTTCTAGGGTCGACACAAGCCTCAACGTAGCTGTGAAGCTACGCCTCCGGTTGTGTCATCCCTGCGGCCTCGCCCGGGAAAGAGATGCGTCTTGGCGCGTCTGGGGCAGGGCGGGTGTAACCGCCGGCCTTTTTGAGCATCCTTCAGATTAGAAGTTGTCTTTCACTCATCACCATTTAACTACTAGTAGAGCGGCGAAACCATGTGAAGAACTTGCTGATCAGTCCATCTGATGTATCAGTCTGTCTCGCCGGGTCCGGATACTCAATCCAAGGCTCCTGAGAACCCAAGTAGGTGCCCTCCCTGATGCTCAGTTGGCTGCGGAGTTGCGAGTAGCCCTGTCCTTGGAGCGTGCGAATTAATTCCGCTAGCGCGACCCCCGGCGTGCCTTGTGCGGTGGTCACCACGCGCGTCGTCTCATATCGCAGTATGGCTTGATATCCTCCGTCGGCTTGCTCAAACACGACCGGCCTACTGAAGCCCCGTTCGCGTGAGTCGAAGCCGGCCAATTGATGTTTCTCCTGTATCTGGTCTGACATGAGCAGATCCTGAAAGGATGCTGAAAAAGTCTGCCAGCTTCGTTCTCACCTCGAAAGCAGCCTCACCGTAGCCGAGAGGCTACGCCTCCGATGCTTCCATCGGCTGCGGCCATGCTGGGCAACCTTTTTGAGCATCCTGTGAGAGTGCATTCGTCCTGAGTATTCTTTCAGAGAGCCCGGAACACTGCCAAGAGATCGCTCAATGCAATGGTCTTGTTTCGCAGGATGGCGCGCTGCGCCTGCATCGGCTCCATCGCCAAGGCTCGCTCATGCCCGCCTTTCAAGATCGCGGCTCCGAGCGCGAGTACCTCCTTGCATTCCTTCTCGACTTTACCCTTGACCACGGGATTCACCGCGAGGATGTCCGCCATCGTTGCGCGCGTCGTGGAAAGATGTGCGTGCAGTTCCTCGTCCGGGTATGTCTTCCTTGCGGCCTCATCGAGGCAGCGATCGAGGTACTGCGTCAGGAACACATAGAGACGAACGAGCGTCTCCGTTATCTCGATATGACCGGGAGCCTGGGCTTGCGACGACATATGTGCTCGTGCCTCCTTCGTTTACTGTGTGCCGCACACTGCTTTAACGGCTTCGACGACGCGCAGCTTATCCGGGATGGCGGCATCTTCCAATGGGCGACTATAGGGCATCGGCACATCTTCGCCGGTGACGCGCTGGATGGGGGCGTCCAGGTAGTCGAACGCCGCCGCGTACACACTCTCGGCAATCTGCGCGCCCAGCCCGCAAAAACGCCAGCCTTCTTCGACGATCACGAGACGCCCGGTCTTTTTGACCGAGGCCACGATCGTTGGGAGGTCCAAGGGTTTGAGGGTGCGAGGATCGATGATCTCGACTTCGATGCCCTCTTGACTCAGTTGATCGGCTGCCTCCAGCGCCAGCAGGAGCATCTTCGAATAGGCGACGATCGTCGCGTCGCGTCCGGCACGCTTCATTTCGGCGACACCGATAGGGATCGTGTACTCACCGTCTGCAACATTCCCCTTCGTGCCGTACAGCAATTGCGCTTCGAGGAAGATGACCGGATTGTTGTCCCGGATCGCGCTCTTCAGCAGGCCCTTCGCATCGTGCGGGGTAGCCGGCGCGATCACTTTCAATCCCGGCACGTGACAGAACCAAGCCTCCAGACTTTGGGAGTGCTGCGCGCCTAGTTGGTGAGCGGCGCTGCCCGGTCCGCGAATCACCAGGGGCACCGACAGCTGGCCCCCCGACATGTAATGAATTTTTGCGGCGTTGTTGACGATCTGATCTAATGACAGGATGCCGAAATTCATGGTCATGAGCTCGACGATGGGATGCAACCCCGCCATGGCGGCGCCGATGGCCAGGCCCGTAAAGCCGGCTTCCGTGATCGGAGTATCCACCACCCGTTGCGGGCCGAACTCCTCCACAAAACCCTTGCTGACCTTGAAGGCGCCCTGGTAGTAGCCCACTTCCTCGCCGATCAGAAAAATGCGCGAGTCTCGACGCATCTCCTCCCGCATGGCCTGGTTCAGAGCTTCCCGATAGGACAGCACCATGGATTCTCTTACTCCTCCCGCATCACGTGGGTGTGCAAGGCCGATGGGGCGGGAAAAGGACTCTCATCCGCGAACTTGACGGCGGCCGATACGACCTCGCCGACTTCCCGCTCAAGCTGTGTGAAATCGGCCTCGGCGCATACGTTGTTGCTCAGGATCGTCTGCTTCAGCAATAGAAGAGGGTCGCGTTTGCGGTGTTCCTCCACTTCTACTTTGGTCCGGTAATGTCCGTGTGCCGGGTCGGACATTGAATGGCCCATGAATCGGTAGGTCATCGCTTCGATGAAAAATGGTCCATGCCCGGCGCGCACCTGCTCGACGACCTTGCGCATCACATCGCGCACGGCCAGTACATCCATACCATCCACGCGTTCAGCCATGATGCCATAGGAGTTGGCCGTCTCTGCCATATCCGCATAGAGAGCGATGGCCCGCTCAGCCGGTGTCCCCATACCGTAGCGGTTGTTCTCGCAGACGAAGATCACGGGAAGTTTCCACAAGGCCGCCAAATTGAGCGCTTCGTGTACCTGGCCGCTCGGGATCGCCCCTTCACCGAAGAAGCAGACAGTCACGAGGTCGAGTGCTTGATACTTCGTCGCAAAAGCGAGGCCTGCGGCAAGGGGAATGTGGCCTCCGACAATGGCATAGCCGCCCATGAACCGGCGGGGGGCATCCACCAGGTGCATGGAGCCCCCTTTGCCCTGGCACAGGCCCGTCGCTTTGCCGAACAGTTCGGCCATCACGTGGCCGGGGTCGGAGCCTCGGGCAAGACAGTGCCCGTGATCGCGGTACGCGCTGATCGCATAGTCATCCGGTCGAAGCGCGGCAATGGCCCCGACTGCGATGGCCTCTTCGCCGATATAGAGATGCAGGAATCCGGCAATTTTCGCGAGAGCGTACATCTCCGCCGATTTTTCCTCGAATCGGCGGATCAGCAACATTTGACGATAGAGGAACAGTACGTCGTTCCGGTCCATACTTGGCACTACCATTATGAAGAGGCTAGCATGATGCCTGCTAGACGAGCGCGAGGGGCCAGACAGACGATAGTTCGATGTCCGAAGTTCGAGGTTTCGGAACATCAAACATCGAACTTGGGATCATCGCCTGTCCCGTCCTTTCGTCTGTCGGTTATGTTTTCGCAAACGGGTTCTTGATTTTGCTCAGCAGGCTTTCGATCGGCGGAACTCCTTTTGCCGCGCCGGTAACTTCCGCGATAATTTTCTGTGCGATCTCCCGGAATGCCGCCGATTGCGGAGACGCCGGATTGGCCACGACGATCGGGGTGCCCGAGTCGCCGCCAACACGAATCGCCGGGTCGATCGGCACTCGACCGAGGAACGGGATCCCGAGTGTGGCGGCGGCCCGCTCCCCTCCCCCATGCGAAAATATTTCGGTCCGCTCGCCGCAGTGACCGCAGAGAAAGTAACTCATGTTCTCCACAATGCCGAGAAGCGGCACATTCACCTTTTGGAACATCATCATACCTTTGCGAACATCGTGGAGGGCGACTTCTTGCGGCGTCGTGACGGTAACGGCGCCGGTCAGCGGGACCAGCTGGGTAAGGGTGAGCTGCGCGTCTCCGGTGCCTGGCGGCAGATCGATAAGTAAGTAATCCAGTTCACCCCACAGCACGTCTCGGAAAAGTTGTTGAATGGCGGTGTGCACCATCGGACCTCGCCAGACCACGGCGGTGTCTTCCGGGACGAAGAAGCCCATGGAGATAAGTTTGACGCCGTGACTTTCGGCTGGAACGATCTTGCCGTCCATCTGTTCCGGGGGCTTGATCACGCCCATCATCATGGGGATGTTCGGACCGTAGATATCCGCATCGAGCAGGCCGACCTTGGCGCCGGTTAAGGCGAGGGCCACGGCGAGATTGACGGAGACCGTGGATTTGCCGACCCCGCCTTTGCCGCTGCTGACGGCAATCACATATTTGACGCCTGGAATGAGGTTGTCTTTCCCGTGACCAGCCTGGGGGCCAGCAGGGTGTTCATC
>JBKJZK010000533.1:0-6773 GCA_046715215.1 Nitrospiraceae bacterium | reverse complement strand
CCTGTTGGCGTGGTATGAGAAATTTCATTGAGTGTTCTCGGGCTGATCCGCGAACTAGGCCCCGGGACGATCTGATAACTCGGCATGGTTGGTGGTCTCATGCCCGGTGCAGGGGGGGATGGTGGTTGGGGCGGTGCCGGCGGCTGTTTCGTGGCAAATACTTGTTGTGCCGCAAGGACATGGGGGCTGGTGGGATAGAGGCCCCGTGCGACGGTTAGGAGTGCTTGGGTTTGGGCCAGTCCCACCCAGGGAGAGGGATAGACAGCCGGCGAGACGAGCACCCAATCCGTCCAGGCTTGCGAGACCATGGCATTCGATTGCACCCGATTCAAGATGTCTTGGCGTTGCTGGACCGCCTGCTGTGTCTGCTCTGCGGTCGAGGCTTGTGCCAAGGTCTGATTCGCCGAGTCGAGGTCCTGTTGTAGTTGGTCATTTTCCTGTTGCAGCGCGACGAGTTGATGCCGGGCGTCCTCATTCTCCCGTAAGGCCGCGATGGCCTGCCGCACTTCTTCCGTATCGATCTGGGCCACCAGATCCGTGCTGACAACAATGGTATCGCCATCGAGCGTCGTGTTGGTCTCTTGCTCCAGGACAAGGACCAAACCAGCGGTATAGGTTCGAATTTCGTCTTTCGTCACATCTAGACCGTCCACGACTGTGATGCTTTCGAGGTAGACGGCGACCTGTTCTAAGGCATTGCGCTTTGCATTTTCTGTCGCGAGTCGAATGGCGTCCTCGCGGGTATCTCGATCGCTCATCCGGTGTTCGCCCTGCGCGGTTACGACTCGGACTTCTGCCAGAGTCACTGCGGGCCAAACAGACAGGCTGACGAAGAGCGCAAAGAGGCTCAGGCTCGGCGATGGGGTGTGAGGGAACGCCAGTTTGGCGATAGTATGCGGAGGTGAAATCTGTGGCATCGCGCTCACCTTCTGGATAGGACTGACGCGCTAGGGGCCAATTCGCTGACTCCCACGAGGTTAAGAATAAGCATAACACTGCCATCAACCGTTGGCCAGGAGCCGTCCAACCCGCATGAACCCTGAATGGATCGTGCGGACAAGGCCTTGCCTCTCTTGCCTTGGCAGAAAACGCCATGATAGCGTAGCAGCCCCTTTGGAATAGGATGGAAAGTACTGATCTATGCACACGCCAATCAGCCTTAATCGCGGTTGGTCGATTCGGATACTGGCCGTATCCCTTTTCTTTCTCTTTCTGGCCCTTCCGAGAGACGCGGCGGTTGCCGCTGTATCGGCGCCGGCTCCTGCTTCGATGGCTCCGACCGAGCACGTGATTCTCTTTGTTCTCGAAGGATTTGGCCAGGACTCCCTGAAGGGCGGCACGATGCCGACCCTCAGCCGGTTGATCAAGGAAGGGGCTGTCACCTGGTCTGCCACAGCGGTGAAGCCTGCGTTACGGCTGCCGACGATGGCGTCATTGATTACGGGGATGCCGGTCGAAAAGCACGGCATTACCTGGAACACCTTCGAATTCAGTCGCGGCTATCCACGCGCCCCGAGCGTGTTCGACTATCTCGATCTCAGCGGGGGGCGCGACAGCGCGATTTTCCTCATGGACGAGTCGCTCTATCAGTTGGCGAGACCCGAGCCCTACACGGATTACCAGATGTGCGGGCCGCTTAAGCCCGAATGCAGCACGGATCGAATCGTCTCCTACATCCGTCAATACTTCAAGAAAGCGACCAGCGGCCATGGTTACGGGCATGCCATTCTTGCGCTGCCGCATTTCCTGGTCGTGCATCTTCCTGAGGCGGGTCGAGTGGGCGCGTCCCGGGGCTGGACTTCGAAGGAGTATCGCGAAGCCCTGCGCACGGTGGATAAGGCCATACACTCCGTGTTGGACATCTATCAAGAGCAGGGGCTGACCAAGCGGACAACCTTGTTCGTGACGTCGCTTAGTGCCGAAGGCAGGGATGCGAACCAGGAACAGACTGACACGGCCGTTCCGATGGTTCCCTGGATTGCCTCGGGGGTGGGGATTAAACCTGGTCACGCGATTCATCAGCCGGTCTCAATTTTGGATACCGGCGCGACGGTGATGCGGACGTTAGGGTTACAGACACATACCGAATGGGAGAGTCATGCCGTGGAAGAAATCTTTCAGGCTGCCTTTGCCGCAGCCCCACGGGGATCCTTGGAATAGGTCACATGATGCAGAATGTGAAACGGTACATGGGCTGGTGTCTGCTTGGATGGTTACTAGGCCCCGCGACGGTCATCCAGACGGCCGCGGCCGGTCAGCCGGCTGCCTACACCCAGGAACATGCGATCACTATCGACGCCACCACCATTAATCCTCAGTCTTGGTGGCAGGTGCCCGGCATCACCCCGTCCATCTATGCTTCGGACCCCGAGTCCATGGATGCCTACAAGACGACCGAGTCTCGTGCCCTCAAACTGAAGCCGGGGAAATATAAATTTGGGAGCTTCACGTTTGATTTTCCGTTCACGGTAAACTTAGAGGGGAAGTTGGAGTTTGCGCAGTCGCTCGACCAATGTGTGGAGGGACGAGGGACCCAGACCTTGATCGTCCGGTGCAGTCGGACCTATCCACACGGCGGTCAGCGCGATTACCAGTATCAGTAGAGGAGCGGTCCCAATGGCCCAGGCGCTTGATGATCTGTTAGACGCACTCGAGGATGTAGACGACGCGACCCGCGATGAGGCATCCAAAGCTCTTGCCGAACTCGCTGACCCCACCACATTGGATGCGCTTGTCGGTGCCTGTGGGGACGAATATTGGACTGTGCGAGCCCATGCGGGCTGGGGTGTGGCCAGGATCGGCGGGTCTAAAGCGGTAGAAGCGCTCATCGTTCTGTTTAACGATTCCATCATGGACGTGCGGAACGATGCCGTGGCGGCTATGGCCTCAATGGGAGTCGCGGTCGTTGACCGCCTGATCACCGCATTGAAGGATGAGCGGTGGCGTGTCCGCGAACATGCCGCGAAGACCTGTGGAGAAATAAAGGACCGAAAAGCCGTCGAAGCCCTCATGCTCGTCTGTCGAGATCGCGATGGCGCTGTGAAGAGTGCGGCGGCAGAGGCGCTAGGAAAAACCGGCGATCCGAGAGCGATCCCAGTCCTGATCAAATTATTCCGTGATCCTTCGAAAACAGTGCGAGAAACAGCCGGAACCGCACTCATCTCTATCGGCCAGCCCTCCGTCGATCCACTGATTGAGTGTCTCAAGGATAAAGATTTTGTGGTCCGGTGCCACGCCGCCCGCGCACTCGGTGGAATGACTACCGACTATCAAATCGGCCGAACCTGGGTGCGGGACGCGAAAGTCGTCGACGTCCTGATTGCCGCGTTGAAAGATCCGGATCGGGCCGTGCGCGAGGATGCCACGATCGCCCTGGGCCAGATCGGCGATCCACGGGCCATCGATGCCTTGATCGAGGCGATGAAGGATGGTGCGGTGAAGCGGCATGCCATCGCGTCGCTCGGCATGATCGGCGATCCTCGCGCCTTGCCTCCGGTGCTGGACGCGTTGAAGGGGAAGGGGATTCGACAGGATGGGACCCCGACCCCGGGCTGTATCGTTAGCGAAGACGCCTTTATCAAGGAAGCGGCGGCGACGGCGCTCGGCCAGTTTCGTGATCCGCGCGTCATTCCCGACTTGATCATGCTGTTGAAGGACGGCGTGTTGCGCGAGAAGGCCAGTGCCGCCCTGGCCACTATTGGTGATACGGCGATCGAACCGTTGATTGCCTTTCTCTATGACCCGAAAGCGTCTGAAGTCGTTGCGGAAGGGGAGCGGGTGCTCTCCTATGCGTCGGTCCGACTCACGGCGAAAGATGCCTTGCGGCAATTGGCGCTTGAAACACTCAAAAAAATGGGGTGGATGCCGGCGCCGGAAGACATCACCGTCAATTCGAGCGTGGTCGACAATGCCAGGGTGGACATGCCCCTTGGCGACACAGGCCGATTCGGGCCTTCGGGAGATTTCGCCCAAAGGGGCTAACAGGATGCTGAAAAGGCCCGCCAGCGGCGTTCTCGACACCCGTGAAGCGTGTCTCGTGAAGCGTCGTTCGTTTTCGGATTCGGACGTTTCACGCTTCACGTTTCACGAACGACGAGGACGGCCTTTTTGAGCATCCTGCTGATTATTCATGTACTGTCGATTAAGAAGGACGTCCAGCGATCCGTGAATGGTGAAGCGTTTCACCTTTCACGTCTTACCTTTCACGTTTCTTGGGGTTGAGATCTCGAATGGCAGATTCAGTAGCCGAACAGATCGCTGCACTCAAAGACGAGGATTGGGCGATTCGCGAAGAGGCCGCCACAATACTTGGCACACTTCGGGATCCCAGGGCTGTGGCGCCGTTGGTCTCCGTGCTTCGTGACGGCGATCGTGCGGTTCGCGATGCGGCGATCGGCGCCCTTTTGGCCATCGGAGAGCCGGCCGTGGCACCATTAGGCGTCTGCCTTTCCGATCCGGTGCTCACGGTTCAGGAATTGGCTTCGTCGGTGTTGGCGACCATTGCAGATGCGCGAGTGCTCGCGCCACTCGTCAAGGCGCTCGCGAGTCCCGACTGGATCGTGCGGATGCATGCGGCCAAGGCGCTAGGTCGGATTCAAGACCCAGGAGCGGTGGCGTCGCTGGTGCCGCTATTACAAGATAAAGTGAAAGCCGTGCGCGAAGAGACGTCGACGGCTCTCGCGGCCATCGGGGAGGCGGCGCTATCGCCGCTGCTCGGCGCGTTGACTCACGCTGAATGGCTGGTGCGGCTGCATGCGGTAGAAGCCTTGGGGAAAACGCGATCGCCAGAGGCTGTGGATCCGTTATTGTCGGTACTCTTCAACGATCGGGACCGGGCGGTTCGCGAGGACGCAGTCCGCGCGCTTGGTCAGATCGGAGATGCGCGCGCTGTGGAGTTCCTCATGACGGCGATGAAAGAGCCGGGGCTCCGTCCGCTGGCAGTCGAAGCGCTGGGCCGGATCAGTGATCGTCGTGCGGTGCCGGTGCTAATCAACGTGCTCGAGGGAGTGGACCGACCGGAGGCCTCGCGACCGATCGATGGCTGTGGCGATCGTTGGGATGAAGAAATACTGACGTTGGGTGCGGCCGTCAGGGCGTTGGGCGCGATCCGAGACGAGACGGCCATCCCCTCGCTCATGAAGGCGCTCCGCCATACGGTGACGCGAGCGGAAGCCGCCGACGCGCTGACTCAATTCGGTTCCGCCGTGATTTCGCCATTGCTGGTCTTGCTGGCACACGAGTTGGATGACAACATCCGTTACCATGTCAAAGAGACGTTGGCCCAGGTGGGCTGGCGGGCGGGTCGTATTTAGCAGGATGCTGAAAAGTCCGCCAGCTTCGTTCTCGCTTCGCTCCCAGGAAGCGTGAAACGTGAGGCGTGAAACGTGAAACGAGGGTCAGCCTCGGAGCTGCGGCCTTGCCTGGGACAAGGCGCGTTTCTGCGCGCCAGGGTTGAGCGGGTGAGAAGTCTGGCCTTTTTGAGCATCCTGCTGTGGGCCAGGCGCAATGTTGAATGTTAAATTTTGAATTTGTAACTCAGCACTCAGCACTCAAAACTCAGGACTCATTGTAAGCCTGGTCGTAGTGCCATGCCGAAAGAAACGATTGAAACGCTGGTTTCCGAGCTCGTCCATGAAGAGGACTGGCGACGGATGCGGGCGACCGCGGCCTGCCTATCGGGCGGCCCCCGCGCGGTGCAGGCGCTCATTCACGCGCTGCAGACCGGGTCGCCGGCGCTGAAGGCCGAGGCGGCGGCCATGCTGGCGCGCGTGAACGATCCTCAGGCCGGCGTGCCCTTGGTCGGCTTACTCCGCGATGAGGATGAGGCTGTCCGCAAGGCCGGCTCGTCAGCTTTGGAACACATGGCGGGGGTGCTGGACGAGACGACTGCAGCGGCGCTGACCTCGCTGCTCTATGCGTCGAAGGACGAGGGGATTCGCCTGGTGGCTTCGCAGTTGCTGGGGGTCATTCCGAATGCAATTGCACCGTTGAGCGAGATGTTGACCCATCAGGATCCAGAAGCGCAGATCATGGCGGCGACGATGCTGGAACATCTGCTTGATCCCCGTTCGGCGGATTCGTTCATCAATGCCATGGGGCAGCCGGCCATTCGCGACATTGCCGTGCGGACGCTCAAGAAGCTGAGCGCAATTCGTGAACGCATCGACGAGGTGTTTGACGCGCTTCGCGCGATCGAGGAGTTGAGCGAACGGGAAGAGGCTCGCATGAGCACCGTGATCAATCTTCTGGCCATCGGGCGTCCGAGTGTGGAGATTCTGATCGAGTATCTGGAAGATGACGATTGGGTGATCCGTGAAGCCGCCGCCGATTTGCTCGGGAAGATCGGCGATGTCCGCGCGGTCGAACCCTTGATGCAGCGGTTGCGGCTCGATAAGGATACGGGTGTGAAGGAACTAGCGATGAAATCATTGGGTTTGATCGGCGATGCCAGGCCCGCCCAACTCTATATCGAGGCCATTCCCATTCGACCTCTGCGGGTCTATGCCATGGAAGCCTTGGCCAAAGTGAAAGATGTGGATGTGTTGCGGCCGTACAAGGAGCTGTTCGATCGGTTGAGGACGGACCGAGACGGCCTGGTCGCGTACAATTCCGGATTGATCGCCGACAAACTGGAAGCGCTCAATGAGACGCCTGTCGGGAGTCAGGGAGGGCAGGACGACGATGAGTGACGATGTGCAGGCTGAACGGATCGAACAATTGATCGGGGCTCTTCGGGACGACAATGACGCGCTCCGGGATCATGCGATTGCCAG
>JBKJZK010000532.1:0-27319 GCA_046715215.1 Nitrospiraceae bacterium | reverse complement strand
ATGCAGAAACCAGATACTACAAAAAACACGTTTACCGCCGGATGGCCGGTAAACATGTATTTGAATTATCAGCTATGTTTTGGCTCATCCCCAATTCCTGTAGCATAGCCGGCAACTTTGGGCCAAGTATGTGTGCCAGCACGACCGACAGCGCGGCAAATGCACGCACGGTATCCACCCCCAGGATGTGCTGTTGCTTTGCCTGAATGGTTTCGGCAAGCGACACTCCAACGGTTACGCTTCCAGCCACTTCACTACCTCGAACACTTCGGCGTATTTGACCCCGATGCGCTGACCGGCGTTTTCCGCTTCGTTCTTGAAGAAGCTGATCCACTTTTCACCGGTGCGGTCCACTTCCGTGACATGCGCACGGATCGCCTGTTCCTTGATTTCCCAGCACTGGGTGATGTCCACATAAAAATTTCCCCGGAACTCCAGGGTGGAGTGGTACCAGTTGCTGCGATACATCAGCAATCTCGGCACATGGCGGCAACTATGCAAAGAAGCCTTGGCGACAGCCTGATGATCATGGTGGATGTCACCCGCCCAGTGGGCATAGACCAGATCGATCTTTTTTTCCTGCACAATTTTAACAATCTCAATATTTAGCGGATCCACGAACTCGACTTCGAGCGTCTTAAAATTGCCGCACAGCAATTCTTTCACGCCAAGGATGGCCATCGCATTTCGTGCCTCGGCCAATGCCGCTTCATTCGAACGCACCTCCTGGTTGTACTGATTGACGAAACCCGATACGGTCGCGACGAATACATAGACGTTGTCTCTCTGCCGGGCATGGCGCGCCAAGACACCACCGCAGCCAAGCTCTACGTCGTCAAAATGCGCACCGATAGCCAATATATTCATCCACCTCTCCTCAGAATTTCTCTCGATGCTCGTACACCATGATTGAACAACACGTCCAGCGTGCTCAGATACGGCACGAACTCACCAAACTGCTGCGCATACACCGGGTGGGTAAAGTCTTGCCAGATCACCTCGATACCTGCTTTGGTAAAATGTTCTGGTTGGAAATAATCCCGCGCGCCCACTCCGGAAAGGTAATGCGTAGCTGAAACTTTCTTCAACAAGTTCACCAGCAACTCGTTTTTCGTCCCAGCTGGATCGAGACTGCTCGACCATACCCAGGGAATACGTACATCGAGCATGTCCATCAGCATCTCGATCGAGGCCATATTGAAATCGCGCAGCAATTGAACTGGCCGGGAAAATAATCGCTCGATCTCCGGCATCAGTTCACCGTAGAAAGGAGCATTACGATAGTTCTGTTTGAGTAAATGCAAATCGTCCTGCCGCCAGTCTGTGTCGGTAGAAAGCTCGATCAGGTTGATCGCGGTATCACGCGGAGCCTTTTTGACACTGACCGTCAACCACTTTTCGCCTTGCGCTGCCTTGATCTTGTCGCGGTGCGTCCAAGCCCGGCTGCTGCCGTTTACAAATTGCACATGATCCAATGCAATATACATATCCGCATTCAGAAAACGATGAAAGAAACCCAGATGGGAGACAAAGTCTGGTTGGTGGATTACCACCACCTTTTTATTCATTTGATCAACTCCATCAGCACGCCTATCACACGCTGTGTTCCTTGCAATCCAACATTGCGCATCCCGGCCTGGCTCATTTGCTCAAGCGGCAGGCCTGCGTTGAACAAAGGCAGCGAAAGCGATTCATGATGCCCGGCAAAGCTCGAGCCGCCCAACTTCTGCAAGGCCACCCCGACTGGAATCTCAAACAATTCATTGGCGATCACCACGCAGGGCAGGCCCGAAGCATTGGCTTCGAACGGCGTGATTCCGCCGCCGGTTATCGCCAGGTCGTGACGATAGAATTCCTCCATCATCGAGGGTACGCCGGACTTCAATGTGAACCCCACGGTCAGCACTTCATCCAACTTGGCCATGTGCATGAACGCCGGTCCCGCTACGATGGTGGCGGTCAGATCCATCTCTTTCAGCAACTCCACCACTTTGACGGTCACACCATAGGTATCGCTGCCGCCCAACGTTACCAAGATGCTGGAAAGCTGTTTGCGCAGGCGCGTGTAGTCACTTATTTGCTGGCTCAGAATCAGATAGTCTGCACCGCGCAGCAATCTGGCGCCCGCAAGCTGCTCCTGCGCATCGAAAGCCAGCGCGGCAATGTGCAAGTCCGTCAGCGCTGCTCCTGTTCCCCGGTCATCGAATGTCACCAGCGGGATGCCAGCCGATTTAACTTTTTCCGCATGACGGACGTCGGTATCGAGGCGATCATTCAACCACAACGTGATGCCGTCCTGCTGTATCAGCGACGCCTCCCAATTGCCGGCGAAATCTTCCAGATTCACCACCCTGTGCGGCGCGCCTCGCTCAACTAAGATTTGCGTGGAAGGAGCATGATCGTTCTGATAAAACGTGTACGCTAGTCCCGCTTTCGCCAGCCCATCCGCCAGATTCAGCGCGCGATAGAAGTGCCCCATACCGCGCGCATGGGAGCTTTCTATGCAGAGCGCGAACATAGCTGAATCGCTTCTTCAGTCCCGACCCAACGGTCGGGAGCGTGTTCGGCAATGGCGCAAGCACGCTGATAATCGTCTTCGGTATCCACCGTCAAGCGCAAATCCTGGCGGCGCTTGGCTGCGGGTATTTTCAACTCCTCGATCCTGAAACCATCCGGCTTCTCCTGGATATATTCATTGACGTGTTCGCGGTGATTGGGCGCATGACCTTCCCGCGCGCTCCTTTCTAATGCAGCGAAAGTAAAGATCTCCGCCCCCACGCCAAGTGGCATAGTGCCGAAAGAGTGAGTGTAATCGTTGTGCTGGGTCAGGTGCTGCGCAATCAATCGCTGTAACTCTTCCATGTCGGTGAACGGATTATCCGCCGTCAGTCTCACGACATGCTCAAAGCCGTTCTCGCAGGCGCATTGGTAATATCTATCCAGCACATCGGTATCGCTGCCACGGTACACCGCCACGCCTCTGGACTGGCAATGCCGTGCGATTGCATCATCCTGCGACAGATCGCTGGTGGCGACCACCACCGTTACGGGGTATGCCAGCAGAGACAACCTGCCCAACACATGATCAAGCAAAACCTTTCCCGCGATCGGTTTCAATACTTTTCCAGGCAAGCGGGTCGAGCCCATTCTAGCTTGTATGATGACGCCAACCTTCACGCCAGATCACTCCAGGTAAGCACGGCATCTTTTTCCATATCTGCAGCTACTGTCCTTCCGACGATCTGCTCGAAGTATTTTGGGCCGATACCGTAACCGGGACGTTTGACGGCGATATCCTGTTCGGTCAACCGCTCTCCCGCTTTCACACTACGGTTCAACACCACGCTCTTGCGATTGTTGCGCCGCGTAATTTTCTCGCTTTCAGCCGGGCGCTTGATACCGGAGCCGCGCATGATCTCGAAATTGCGAACGGCTTCCACCAGCCATTTCATTTCCGCCGGATCGGCAGAAAGCATGTGGTCGTGGCCGTCTCCTTTTTTGTCATACGTGAAATGTTTTTCGATCACCCGCGCGCCCATGGCCACCGCGCATAAACAGGCGATCGGCGACAGGGTGTGGTCGGAGTAGCCGATGTCCAGTTGCGGGAAAGTCTGCATCAAGGTCTGCATGGCAGCAAGATTGACGCTCTCTGGATGGGTCGGATAGCTGGTGATGGCGTGCAGCAGGATCAGCTTTTCATTGCCTTCCGCCAGGATCGCAGCCACCGATTCCCGCACTTCTTCAAGCGTACACATACCGGTTGAAAGCATCACGGGCTTGCCGGTACGAGCGACATTGCGCAAAAAGGGAAGGTTAACGGCATCATCCGAACCGATCTTGTGCGCGCCGACACCACATTTTTCCAGCAATTCCACATCGGTTTCGTGCGACGGCGTGGAGAACCAGTCTAGGCCTTTGGATTCGGCATACTTGAACACATCGTGGTGCAACGCCTCATTCACTTCATATTTCCTGAACAGGTCATGTTGAGACACCACACCGGTGTTCTCCATGTCGAAGATGGCCTGCGTGCTTGTTATCGTGTCGGCGCGATAAGTTTGCAATTTGACTGCGTCCACGCCACAACCATACGCCGCATCAATCAACCGCTTGGCCTGGTCGAATGTAATGAAGTTGCCGCCGATCTCGGCGATGATGTAACAATGGTCTGCCCGATAATTTCTAAACATGATACTTCCCCAACCTTCTCAAGATATTTTTTCGGCAACGATCAACACCTCATCACTCAGGCCGTGCTCATCAATCACCTTCTGAAAGTCATTCACTAAAGGTGCAAGAGCGTGGTGGAGCGCGGAGTCGTTCAGATCCTTGTTGAACAAACCGAGCGTACTGAACATTTCATAAAAATCCTGCCCGAAGAACCAGGCTGCTTTAACTTCATAACCATAAGCTCCCAGCATACTCTGCAAGGCCCTCAAGGGAAAAAGAAACAGATGGAGCGGCGGATGCATCATGCGATTAACCTGCTCCGGGAAAGAAATTTGGCTTGCCACGGAAATCGAGGGGTAGTGCGGCACCTCTACGACAAGGTTGTCTCCCTTGGCCTGAATCCGAGCCACATCATTTAGAATCGCATTGGGTGACAGCACATGCTCCAACACACTAAACAGCGAGACGACCCCATACCGACCCGCATAGTCACCCAGCGTGCTTTCGGATACATATTCGTTCCTAACCTCAATGCCGAAAGTTTTACGGCCATACTCGCTTTCCATCGGGTTAGCTTCCAATCCGAGAACCTCATATCCCTGATTTTTAGCAGCAGACAGAATTTCACCAACCCCACAACCCACATCGAGCCAAGTATTCTTTTTGGAAGTAATGTTTTCTTTCACAAAGGCCACTTTTGGGACCGCAATCTGCCTGACTCGATATTCAATAATCTGATCATTTGCAAGGAGCTTTTTGTTAACCGCAGTGTAGTAGTCAGAGCGATACGCGGCCTGCAATTGGTCTTCTGCCGGAGGGTTTACGACAAACGCTGTTCCGCACCCTAAACATTCTCGATATAGGAACCCATATATTTCCACAATATCTTTAGCATCTACACTACGACATATTGGACAATGCTCAAGTATGTCGCCTTTGGAAATAGCAGAGGAGAACGCGGTAGCATCTTTTATTGATGCTACCTTATCCAGGTTCCGCTTCAGGTGTTCACTGTCGATCTGCTTGCCTCGACGTATTTTCATTAGCGCGACTCTCCGAATCTGTGTTTATTAAATCGCAGCCTGGGAATCACTTGCCTATCAACTGAATGCGATGAACATAGTTGCGCACAGTAAAAGTCCGCTTACCTATCTGCGCAGCTTCGTCCTCGGTCTTTCTGGGCAGATAGCATTTACGACAGACCGCACTTTGCATGAAGCCGCGGGGTTGCAGGTGCATGTTCCGGACGGCATGCATCTTCTCGCCATGCCAAACCTGATGCACGGTTTCCTGCTTGATGTCGCCGATTACTTCTCGATTCTCTTCATCGTTCGAGCACTTCATCACCAACCCATCAGCCCCTATCACCAGCCTCTGGTACTGTTGCGGGCAGGTGAATTCTTCCAGGTATTCGATATGAGTATCATTGGACAGGTAGTCGATCAGCGGATTGAACGCCACGAGATCGGTACAGGGCGCCAAGGTGCTGTAGTAAGTATCGAGACCACTTTCAACAATCGCAGGCCAGACACCCTGCACCTTGATGACCGGGCGCTTAAGCTTGTGTTCTTCCTTGTACTGTTGGATGGCTTTAATTTTGTCTAGCAGGTCGTCAAATTTCAGCGGCTTACGGATGCGTTCATAGGTCTCGCCTACGCCATCAACCGAGATCGTTATCCAATCTATCCCGGCCTCCACCATTGTCTTAAAATACGGCAACGTCAGCTTGCCGCCGTGCGTTAGCAGGGAAACTTCCTTTATGCCGTGATCCTTTGCGTACTTAATCGCCTCGATAAATTTTGCATGTAGGGTCGCTTCCCCGCGCAGGCTCAGGCGGATAGCCGTAACCTTGCCGTCGATCTCGTCAATGATTTTTTTGTACAACGCCCAGTCCATCCGAGTGACATTGACCTGCTGCTTGAATTCATCGGTGATGGTGTAGCACATCGGGCAGGTGAGATTGCACAACGACGACAGCTCAATATCCACTAACAGCGGATATTCTGATACCTGCTGGTTTTTTGCGAATTCCGACCAATTGCGGCGGTACTCGCCGTATCCCTGCTCCCAACCATCGCCACGATTTTGTTCAAACAAGGCTTCTCTTTCCGCCGTGTCCATTGAATAATTGCCCTTGTTGATGGGTACGTTACGTTTGTTCATAGCGCCTCTTTCCCCGTTCCGAACGAATGATATTTTCTATTCCTGCATGAAAGGAAAACCGTGGATGCCAGCCAAGCTCGTTCCCGGCCTTCGAGATGTCTGCAACAACATCCATCAGTTCGTTGGTGCGGATCGCATTTTCACAGACAACTTTTTTTTTCGTGTCCGCGATCTCCTGAATGACATCTATGACCTCTTGCACGCTCAGCGAAACGCCGGAGCCGATGTTGTAGACACGATATCCGCCCGGTTTGTTCAGCGTCGCCAGCAACGCCGTCACCAGGTCTTCCAGATAGACATAATCCCTCTTGGGCGCCAAATCTTTCACGGTAATTTCTTCCCCGGCGTCCAGCGCTTGGCTGATTATCGCGGGAATCAAAAAAAAATCCGCTTGGCCGATGCCGTATACATTGAACGGTCGTATCGTGGTCACCGGCAGATCGTATGCGCTTGCATAAAACTCGCAAACTTCCTCGGCAAGCCGCTTTGTCAGCGCATAGGGATTGCTTGGCCGGATCGCGCTGTTCTCGCCTATCGGCAGGCTGACCGGATGTCCATACACATATGCGCTGGCGTAGGTCATGGGAATGCGGCTCTTTCTGCAAAACTCCAGGACATTGACTGTCCCCAACACATTTGTCTGGCAGAACGTCTGAAGGTCGCCCCAGCTATCCGGCACAAAGGTCTTGCCCGCCAGATGGAATACGTGCGTAATATCTTGCTGCGCAAACTTTCCCAAAGTTTCCCGGCTGGCAATGTCACCGTCAGCAGAATCCACCGGTACCACTTCTCGCCCCTGAGCTTTTAGCCTGAATGCGAGCGCCCTGCCGATGAAACCGCTCGCACCGGTGATCAACATCTTACTCATCCAAGAACCTCGGCTTCATTTGCTCGAATTCTTCAATGGCTTGGATGTAGTCATCCGGCCGGCCGATGTCCAACCAGTAACCGTCAAATTTTCGCACGGTCGCCGGCTTCCCCGCAGCAAGCAGGTCCAGCATCAGATTGTCAAAACCGTAGCTCTTACCTGCCGGGATGAAGTCCAAGATGCGGCGGCTTGCCATGTATACGCCCATGCTCACCAAATATTCGGCGCTGGGCTTTTCCCTGAAACCGGACAAATGGTTGTTCGCGTCCATTTCCAGCACGCCGTAATCAACCTTCTGTTCGCGCGAGTGGGCTGAGATGGTGAAGATATTGTTATTACTGACGTGTTCGTCATAGAAATCCGAGTAGCTGAGGTCGGTCAGGATATCACCGTTCATGACCATGAAATTTTCCGGAAGCTCATGGATCAGGCGTAACGGCGCCATGGTACTGAGCGGTTTATCTTCCAGTGAATAGTCGATCTCGACGCCCCATTTTGCGCCATCCTGAAAAAAAGCTCGGATGATCTCGGCCTGATGGTTCACCGCCATGGTGACATGGTCAAAGCCATGCCGCACGAGCTGGCGGACGATCACTTCCAGGATGGGAAACTCGCCTATGGGCATCAGCGGTTTCGGCAGCACCACGGTGTAAGGGAGCAAGCGCGTTCCTTTGCCGCCCGCGAGAATGATGGCGCGCCTAGACATTGTAGATATCCGCTTTATATCGCTTCAGATTGTCTGGATCGCCAAACCACTCGATGGTTTTTCCCAGCCCTTGGCGCAGCGTTGTTTGAGGCTTGAAACCGGTGATCCGTTCAATCTTGGCGTTATCGCACCAGAGCCGCTCTACTTCGCTTTTTTCCGGGCGGAAGCGGACTTCATCGGTTTCGACTTCGACATCGGCGCCCATGATTTCCGCAATCAGCTTCACAGTATCTCCGATAGAGATCTCATAATTGCTGCCGCAGTTGAGCACTTCACCCACCGTTTTTTCTGATTCCGCCACGGCGATAAATCCCTGGACGGTATCGAGAACGTAGTTGAAATCGCGCGTGGGGTGCAGGGCGCCAAGCCTTAACTTTCTGTTGCCAGCCGCGATCTGGGTGATGATCGTGGGTATCACCGCCCGCGCTGATTGTCTCGGCCCATAAGTGTTAAAAGGACGGATGGTGGTAACTGGCGTGTCGAAGGCACAGTGAAAAGACATGGCGAGCTGGTCGGCGCCAATTTTGGTGGCAGCGTAGGGAGATTGCCCTTGCAAAGGATGCTCTTCAGTGATGGGTATGAAACGGGCGGTACCATACACTTCGCTGGTGGAGGTATGAACGATTTTCCCCACATTCAGTTCGCGCGCAGCTTGCACTATATTCAAGGTTCCCTTGATGTTGGTGTCCACATAGGTGTCCGGCGAATGGTAGGAATATGGAATCGCAATCAGAGCAGCCAGATGCATGACCACATTGCATTCTTCCATGGCCTTCCTGACGCCGTGAGGATCGCGAATGTCTCCGGCAAACACCTCGAATTGACCGGCCACGTCTGGCGCGCAACTGTCCAGCCAGCCCCACGAGTTGAATGAGTTATACAGGACGAACGCGCGCACTTCATGCCCCTGGCGAACAAGCGCCTCCGTCAGATGGGAGCCGATGAAGCCATCCGCCCCGGTCACAAGAATTTTTTTGTTCGCCAATTTCATTGCGTCGAATTCCCGATGTTCAGTTTTCGAGTTTGCGCCATGGCAGCAAAGTGCTGAAAAATCCGGCCCTACCGTTGCCTCTTTGCGATGTGAAGTCGTCCAAGCTGAAGCCGCACACGATGCCAGGTACATCCACATGAAAATTGTCCGCTGACTGGCTTGCCATGGAAAAATGGATCATGTACTCACCATGCCCCAAAGTTCTTGGCGGCAAGGTCACATTGAAAGTGTTTGTCCCGACAGGCAAGTTATCCAGCGGATTGACCGTTGACGCATCGAAGCTGTCCGAGACAAGGACTTGCGTGCCATCTGGCTTGGAAATTCCGATGTACCCATACAGGCCTGGCAGTTGCCTGCGAACTTGTATATCGAACTTGATGTTGATTGGGTTATCGCAGTCGAATTTCTGGGCAATATTTCCTTCACGATCAAGCATGGTTATTTTTTTCAGTTGTACAATCTTTCCCGAATCGTCAGGGAAGGTCATCTCGCCACTTAGTTCGGAAATTCCATTGAGCATGTATGAATTAACGACCGAACCCGTTTGGCCTATGTCTCTTATCTCTCCTTTATCCAACCACACGCAGGTAGAGCACATTTGCGAAATGACACCCATGTTGTGACTCACGAATAATATGGTTCTGCCTTGTCTCCCGGCCTCATCCATTTTTCCCAGGCATTTTTTTTGGAATTGCGCATCCCCTACAGCCAGCACTTCATCCACGATAAGAATCTCTGGTTCCAAGTGTGCGGCCACTGCAAAAGATAGCCGGACGTACATGCCTGATGAGTATCGTTTTACTGGCGTATCGAGGAATTTCTCCACTTCGGAAAAGGCCACGATCTCATCGAACTTTTTCTTTATTTCCACCTTGCTCATACCGAGAATGGCGCCATTCAGAAAAATGTTCTCCCGACCGGTGAGTTCGGGGTGAAAACCCGTCCCCACTTCCAGCAGGCTGGCCATGCGTCCCTTGATGGAGATTTTCCCAGATGTCGGCTCCGTAATGCGGCTCAAGATTTTCAGCAAGGTTGATTTCCCAGCACCGTTGCGCCCAATGATGCCAACCCGGTCACCCTGCATGATGTCAAAGTTAACGTCCTTGAGCGCCCAAAACTCTTCATGGGTGGGATCGTTTTCTGATGCGGCAAAAGGGTGGGTCAGTTTATGGGCGAAACGCTTGGCGCCGTTCGCCAGAACATCGCGTAATGCGGTATAGCGCTCCTGCTTTTTGTGACCGATGATGTACTTTTTCGAGAGATTCTCGACAGCTATAGCTGGCAACATCAGATCACGTCCGCAAAGGTTTTTTCCATTTTACGGAAATAATATATCCCTGTGACCAGTATCACCAGAACCAGAAACAGAGAGAGCAAAAAGCCGGGCCAGTACAGCTGGGTATTGCCCCCCAAAATGGCCCAGCGAAACCCGTCGATCACGCCCACCATCGGATTGATGGAATACAGCAACCGCCATTGCTCAGGAACAATGGTGCTGCTAAACCCGACAGGTGAAACGTACAGTCCGAACTGCACCACAAAGGGAATGATGTAACGAAAATCTCGGTATTTAACGTTGAGCGCCGCAATCCACAGTCCTGCGCCCATTGCAGCAACAAAGGTGATGAAAATAAACAGCAACAAGGTAAGAATGCGCCAGTCAGGCGCAAACCCATACCAGAGCATCAATCCGACTAAAATGATTCCCGATATCAGAAAATCCACAAAACTCACGATCACTGCACTGACGGGCACCACTAAGCGAGGGAAGTAAACCTTGGAGATCATGTGGGCATTGCTGATCAAACTGTTGCCTGCTTCGGTAAATGCATTGGCAAAAAATTGCCATGGCAGCAATGCAGCGAAAACCAAAATCGGATAGGGCACACCTTCGGAAGGCAGTTTAGCCAGTTTGCTGAATACGAACACAAACACAACCATGGTCAGGAACGGCCTGATCAGTGCCCATGCCAAACCTATGACTGTTTGCTTATAGCGAACCAGAATATCCCGCCAGGCCAGGAAATAAAACAGCTCGCGGTATCGCCACAAGTCTATCCAATAATGGCGTTCCGCCTTGCCTGCCTCGATAACTAGCACACTCTGATTGTCCATCATCTTTTCCCTAATAAGCAGTCAAGCTCATTTGGATAGCGATCTCTCGATTTGTTTGGATTGGTTTCATCATGCCGTATGTCAATTGTTCAAATGTTAAATTCAAGGACCCATGCTCTTGAGAACCCCGCACTGCACCATTTCCTGCGCTTTGACATTAAATCCTTTGCTACGCATAGCATTTCGACCTTGTACCTGGAATTGGAGCCCCGTGTTCCTCTAGAGTTAGATATACGGTGTTACGCATCATCTCGTCACTCTATGAGTAGCTGGACAGATATCAGGCGACCGCCATGAGCATATTTTTTAATGCGATGGGAACGTCCGGAACTGGAAAGAAGATTGCGGATCCAATCGAGTCACACCAATGCTGTAACGCGGCATTTCTCGGTTACGAACTGAACCAGGGTGTCACGCCACTCCGGTTTTTTTCCTTAGTACAGCGTTCGACAGAACGGAATAGGCCGGTCGCACAGCACACCGCCCCGCCTCGGTAGTCGTAATGGGAATCACGGGCGTGGCCTGGCACAAACCGACCGGCCTGTAATTCTTAAATCAGTGCTCGCTTCGTGCGACCTCATTCAAAGAGAGGTCGTCTGCCCCTACCTCAGTCGAGATCTGAGGCCTCACCGAACATAATCCGGCGGCCACCAGAATCCAGAAGAGATGCGCGAGACTCCCCGCAAACATGTAATCGAACAGGTTCCGCGTGGCGAAGCCTACAGTGACGACTGCGACTGCGACAAGTAACCCTTGGGTTTCGGCAGACGTGAACCGCCGCCATTCTCTCGTCAGCGTTGAAACAATGCGGACGAAAATCCAGGTAAATAGGATGATGGCCGGCACACCGCTCCCCATGAGCACTATCGCAAATGTGTTGTGTAACCCCGGGAGCACCTTTTCCACCCCACCTTTGCCTTTTTCTGCTTCTATCTCGGCCATGTGCACTTTCAGGAAGGTATCATTCCCGTACCCGACCCCGACGAGGGGATATTGAACCACTTGATGAAGCCCAAGCTGCCATGTTTTCACACGGGCGCTGAGGGTCCAGGGATCGATGGTGTCCCGTTGGTACCCGATCTCGGAGACGGCAACCAAGCCACCCCCCATCGCGATCGCGCCCGAAAGGATCCATATGACCAGTCGGTGTCGTCCGACCATGAACCCAAAACTGACTGCCTGGACCAAATGCGCAGCCCAGCCGGCTCTGGTATAAGCGGCAATTTGCGCAAATCCTGCCATTACGAGAGTCAGAGTTCCGAGTGCGCGCGCCCACACCGTTCGATGGATCACAACCCACCCAATGAGGATTGGAATGATGAGCACCAGGTAGGTCGTCAACCAATTGTAGTCCGAATAGGGAGCCCCAGCCCGAACGAGACGATTTCTCCACGTTCCTCCACGCAACACAAAATCCACCAGAGCGAAGCCCGACAACACGAGGCTGCCCAAGACCACTGCCCATACAATCTGCTGGGAAAGTTCGATGCGCCTGTGACTACGCAGCACGAACATGGCCCAGTAGAAGACGAGAACCTGCGCCACAAGCTTTCTCCACTCTGAGAAACTGTAGGCCGGATCGGTCGCAAAAGGGATTGTACACAACACCCAACCGACAAACCCAAGCAGAGGCAGGTCGATCGGGGTTCGAATCCACGGATGGATTCTCTCAACCCAGGCAAGGCACAGTGCTATGGCAAGCAAGAAAAAGAAGGCATACTCTTGGAAGTGAAAGACTCTCGGAAAGAAACTCAAAAACGTGATTCCCACCAGGCCATAAGCTTGAAGTTTCCAGACTACCGCAGTCGCTCGCCAAGGGACATGGACAGAAGTGGCCGTGGGGACGGCCTGAATGGGTTTTGTGATACCGGTATTCAACACACGCGTTTATAATCGACTCGGATTACAATGCGGCTGGGGATGCTGCCGCGCTCTTCACAAACTGAACCAGCGAATCTCTCCAATGGGGAAGCGTAATGCCCGACTGCTTCAGCATGCCATTCGCCAGCACAGAATAACTGGGCCGTGCGGCTCGTCGTCCTGCTTCAGCGGTTGTAATGGGATGTACGGGAGTCTGTCTCTCCATCGTCGACACAATGGCAGACGCCAATTCGCACCAAGTGCAGTCGCCTGTCCCCGTCACGTGGACAATCCCTCGAATGTCTACTCTGAGTATTTGTGCCAATGCCTGTGCCAGATCACCAGCGTTCGTCGGACATCCCCGTTGATCTGCCACCACGCGCAGTTCCGGTTGCTCCATTGCCAACCGCATCATGGTCTTTACAAAATTCTTGCCATGGGATCCATAGAGCCATGACGTCCGAACCACCAGAGCATTAGGGCAGTGGGCCAGCGCTCGGCGTTCACCTTCCAGTTTTGATTTGCCGTAGAGATTCAGCGGATTCGCCAGATCATTTTCTAGATAGGGAATCCTCTTCAACCCATCGAATACATAGTCGGTCGAGATATAGATCAGTCGGGCTTTGGCTCTCATCGTTCCCCTGGCTACCCATTCTGTCCCCTGGGCATTGACTGCCATAGCCAAATCAGGCTGGTGCTCGGCTCCATCGACATCGGTGTAGGCTGCAGCATGGATCACCAAGTCAGGTTGGGCACTGGCTACCTGTTCCTCGCATGAAGACTTGATCAGATCGAAGGTCGGGAGGTCCATCAAGACCAATTCGTGCGACGCAAGCGTGCGCTGGAGATCGAAGCCGAGCTGACCGTTCGCCCCGGTAATCAGGATCCGCACGCCCGTCCTTCTTGCAGACGCCGGCCATACATTTGTTCGTAGTAGGTGCGAAACTCCCCGGACTTGATCTTCTTCCACCAACCCTCGTGTGTACGATACCACTCCACTGTCCGACAAATCCCTTCTTCAAAAGACACCTGCGGCTGCCAGTCAAGACCACGAAGCCGGCTGCAATCGATGGCATACCGTCGATCATGCCCAGGACGATCTGTGACGAACCGGATCAATGACTTAGGTTTGCCTAGATAGTGGAGGATGAGTTCGGCCACCGTCAGGTTTTCTCTCTCATTTCCACCGCCCACATTATAAATGGCGCCTGGCTCCCCATGATTCAGGACATGCTCAATCCCGGCACAATGATCGTCCACGGCAAGCCAGTCGCGCCGGTAGCGGCCGTCCCCATATAACGGCAGTGGCTGATCATCGATCGCATTTGTGACAAACAACGGAATGAACTTTTCCGGGTATTGGTTTGGCCCATAGGTATTACTTCCCCGAGTCACAAGAACCGGGAAGCGATAGGTAGTCCAATAGCTCAGGGCGAGCAGATCACCGCCGGCTTTACTCGCCGAATAAGGACTGCGAGGAGCGAGGATGTCCTCCTCTTTCGAATGGCCTGTCTCAACACTCCCGTAGACTTCGTCCGTACTCACCTGCAAAAAGCGCTGCACACCGGCTTGCCTTGCCTCTTCAAGCAACACACCTGTGCCGACCACGTCCGTCCTGGCAAAACTCCCCGGATCCAGGATCGACCGGTCCACGTGCGTTTCAGCCGCACAATTGATGACAGCCTCCACGCGATGGTCGCGAAGAATGCCTCGTACTGTCGAGGCATCGCAAATGTCGGCGTGGGTAAAGGTGTACCGCGCGTGCCCGGTCAAATCGGCGAGATTGTCCAGATTGCCGGAATACCGTAGGGCATCGAGATTGACAACATCATGCTGACCACTGGCCAGTAACCGATGGACAAGATGTGAACCTATGAACCCGGCGCCTCCGGTTACGAGGATTCGCACAGCGAATCCTCCGGGATAACGGGATAGCGGGGTAATGGGGCAATAGGGATAGAGTAAAACATCGAATAAAAGGGATAGCTGTAGCTTTGCAACATGTCCATGCTCGGGTTACTTTTCTCTATTACTTGTTCCTTTGACTCTGAGGGATCGTATTAAATCCCGACCCCGCTCCCCCCTAGCCCTCTATCCCTTCCTCTACCCCCACTACCGCTCTATCCCTTTACCCCAACCCCCCTTTGTACCCCTACTTCCTATACCCCGGCCATCTTATTGGCGCCGGCTTTCGCAACTAACTGGTTAGCCAGAAACAGTGACTGGATCGTCCCCGCATCCGTCCACCAGCCTTCCAGAACATCCCATGTTAGTTGACCGGCTTGGATGTAGGCGTTATTGACATCGGTGATTTCCAGTTCGCCGCGGCCGGACGGCTTCAGCGTACTAATGATGTGGAAGACCTGTGCATCATAGAAGTAGATGCCGGTAACGGCATAACGCGAGGCCGGCTTGGTTGGCTTCTCTTCAATCTGCACCACCCGTTTCCCTTTCAGCACTGGCACGCCGAAACGCTGAGGATCAGTGACTTCTTTGAGTAAGATCTTCGCTCCATCTTTTTGATCCCGAAACGCCTGCGCAGCACCGGCGATATTGCCCTCAATAATGTTGTCACCCAACACAACGCAGATTTGTTCACCATCGGCAAAATGTTCAGCCAGCCGAAGTGCGTCGGCGATACCACCTTCTCCCTGCTGGTATGTATAGTTTAAATGCTTGAGGCCGAACCCCTGGCCATTGCCGAGCAATTTGAGAAAATCACCGGCATTGTTCCCTCCTGTGACCAGCATAATCTCCTCGATCCCCGCATTCACTAGCGTCTGGATTGGGTAATAGATCATCGGCCGGTCATAGACCGGTAGCAGGTGCTTGTTCGTAACTTTCGTCAACGGATTCAGCCGCGTTCCTAGCCCACCAGCAAGAACCACCCCTTTCATGCTGTCCTCCCCTTGCCACAAAATTTTGCAAAAACTGACAATCGCTCTCTTGAGACCTTGTTCAAGATCCGCCCGTTGCTGCAACCCAAGGAACCTTTTGGCCCTCCGACTGTCTGCTAGGAGTTTTTACCGCCTTTCTGAAATCGTTTCTGCTCCACATACCAGCGGTAGGTGCTGCCGATGCCCTCTTGGAGCAAGACGCGTGGTGTCCACCCCAAGGCAGTCATTCGGCGACAGTCAAGGAGCTTTCTGGGAGTGCCGTCCGGCTTGGTTCGATCCCAACGAATCTCCCCTTTGTAGCCCACCACCTCCGCTACCAGGGTCGCCAATTCGGCGATCGGAATGTCTTTTCCCGCTCCTACGTTGACAATGTCCTCTCCCGAATGCCGTTCCATCAAGACTAGACAGGCTTCGGCGCAGTCGTCCACGTGCAAGAACTCGCGACGTGGACTTCCGCTTCCCCAGAGGGTCGGTGCTTCACTTATGTCCTTCGCTTCATGAAATCGTCGAATCAAGGCCGGCAATACATGGGCGATGGTGAGATCAAAGTTATCGTTGGGGCCGTAAAGATTCGTGGGCATGGCTGCAATAAAGTCACAACCGTATTGGCGTCGATAGGCCTGGCACATTTTGACGCCGGCAATCTTTGCAATGGCATACCATTCATTCGTCGGCTCTAGAGGTCCTGTCAGCAAATACTCCTCGCGTATTGGCTGGGGACAGTCACGGGGATAGATGCAAGAAGACCCCAGCAATAACAATTTCTTGACCCGGTGGAGATAGGCTTGATGAATCAAATTAGTTTGAATCGCAAGGTTATCGTAGAGAAATTCTGCAGGGAATGATCTGTTCGCAAGAATCCCACCGACTTTTGCCGCCGCGATAATGACGTACTCGGGATTCGCTTCAGCGAAAAAATGCTCAACCTGCCGACTGTCTCTCAAGTCAAGCTCTTTACTGGTCCTATACAACAGATTCCTGTACCCCTTGGCCTGAAGAAGCCGTAGGAGAGCCGACCCCACCATGCCCCGATGACCGGCTATATATATGCGTGCACCTGTCTCCACGGCCTAACCCTGATTCGATCGGATATAGTTTTTGGTTCCGTCGAGCCGCTCGCGCTCAGCCTCGAGATCCGCATCCACCATCATCGTGGTCAGCTCTTTAAACCGCACTCTCGGTTCCCACTGTAACTGCTTCTTCGCTTTGCTGGCATCGCCGATGAGCAGATCCACTTCTGTCGGGCGATAATACTTCGGATCGATCTTCGTGTATCGCTTCCAGTCAAGATTTAGGTGCCCAAATGCCACCTCCAAGAATTCTCGGACCGTATGAGTTTCGCCTGTCGCGATCACATAATCATCAGGCGTGTCTTGTTGCATCATCAGCCACATCGCCTGCACATAATCGCCCGCAAACCCCCAATCCCGCTTCGCGTCCAAGTTGCCCAAATACAAGTCCTGCTGCAATCCGAGCTTGATGCGAGCCGCAGCCTTGGTGATCTTCCTCGTCACGAACGTTTCTCCACGGCGGGGAGACTCATGATTGAATAGAATGCCGCTGCATGCAAAGAAGTTGTATGCCTCCCGGTAATTGACTGTAATCCAATGGGCATATAACTTGGCCGCGCCATAGGGGCTTCTCGGGTAGAACGGTGTGGTCTCCCGTTGTGGAATCTCCTGAACCTTGCCGAACATTTCACTTGAGGAGGCCTGATAGAACTTTGGTCTGAGCCCAGCTTCTCGAATGGCCTCAAGCAAACGAATAGTACCGAGGCCTGTCACATCCGCCGTATACTCGGGGATTTCGAAACTGACTCGCACGTGACTCTGCGCACCCAGATTGTATATTTCATCCGGCTGAATAGTCCGAAGAATCCTGTTGAGCGAACTGGCATCATTCAAATCTCCATAGATCAACCGCAAACGAAGATCCGGTGCATGCGGGTCTTGGTAGAGCTGGTCGATCCTGGCTGTATTAAACGAGCTAGAACGCCGAATAATGCCGTAGACTTCGTAACCCTTACCCAGAAGAAGTTCGGTGAGATACGATCCATCCTGGCCCGTAATGCCTGTAATCAAAGCTTTCATTGGCAAACTTCACCCTCTACTTTTGCCCGATCGCGATCAAATGGCCCAGATATCTCGTGTGTCAATTTCTACGGCAGCCGTCCGCTGAATCAAGCGAACATCCAGCACCAAGCTTGTCTTGCTCACGATTCACAAACGACGCTTCACGCGCAAGAGCAACGGATCGGCGATTGCAGCAGAAGTGTTCATGATTAATGCGAGTTAGATCAGTTGGAAAGCTTCTAGCTTGCTCGCGGCTTGATCGAAGGTGACAGCCTTATTGCATCCGCCAAACCGATTGGTGGTTCCCAGCAAACAATCGGCGAAGTCTGCCTTCCCTTTCTGATACATGCGAAAGGCAGTCCAGGCTGACTGCGTATCCTCAATCTTCAGCTGGCTGGTCCGCAACAGCTTTTCTTATACGGCCACAATCGTGTCTTTTGAATACCCATAAGCACTTTCCAGTACCCAAACCAGTTCACACAGGACAATACGACTGATAAACCCTGGGTCGTCACGCGTACATTGCTTTGCGATCACCTGTGTGGCTTTGCGCGATTGGCGGGGATCGTCCTGCACTAAGTGTCTGACCAGGACATTCGTGTCGAAACCGATCATCGCCGGCCTCCTCGTTTGCAAATCGCTCGGTTCATATCCTCGACGCTTACCGGCCGAGCCGGGGGCTTGAGCATCCCCGCCGACTCTGACGCGTCAATGCTTGCCGGTAACACCAGCACGCGACCGTCCTCATCAATCACAAATTCCAGGCGGTCTCCTGGATGGAGATTGAGTCGTTTCCGAACGTCCATGGGGATAGTTGTCTGACCTTTGCTGGTCAGGGTTGATGTGGACATCTTACCTCCTTACGGCAGATAAACATCCTTACACGATCGTAAGTCGTCGAACAAAACAAGCCGTTGACTTCACGCCGGCACCACATCATTCACATCGATCTCAACCGCGGCGGCTTGCTGAATGAGGCGAACACCCAACACCAAGCGGTGGCGCTTTTCTTTGCGCAAGAGAATCCCGTGAACTCCTTGGAGCGGACCTCGGACCACTTCCACTCGCATGCCTTCGTGCAGATACGGATGCGAATCGTAGGGCAGCACACTGATCATCAGGGTCCTGAGCGCCGCGATCTCCTCATCCGCGATCGGCTCTGGGCAATGGCTAGCCCCAACAATATCGACGACACCGATCGTCTTAAGCACCGGTAGCTTTTGTTCCGATGCAAAGCGGACAAAGCAATACCCTGAAAAAAGAGGGACTTCAATTTCTTTCTTCCGATCCTTCCACTGGCTCAGACGTTTGACCGTCGGCATTAACGGCTCAAGACCCTGATTTGCAAGCTGGTCGCGCACGATCTTTTCGTAACGCGATCTCGTCCGTAATGCGTACCAATGAAGACCGTTCATCTGGTTTGTTTGGTTCATTTAGTTTGTTGCTGCGGAGGTACTTAATGAGGCCTGAAGTTTCTCGCCGTCTTGTTGGCTAGCTCGTAAATCGAGTCAAACGTAACCAGACAAACCAAACAAATCTCCTTGACGAGATAAACCAGAGCCGGACACAGCTCCGCCCTTTCACTTACATCTGCGAACAAAATACCCTCTACGACGGCAGCCCGGCGATTGAATCAGCCTGCTCTAGGGAAACACCCCGAGCCTCATCACTTTCTCGCGCGGGACTCCCGATTGTACCAACTGTTCTTCACACGCTGCCGCATGTTCGAGATCCGCAATCAACACCCGGTCAAACTGCCAGCCAGCAATCCTATCCGGCGAAGAAACTGGACAAGAAAGAAATGACTCACGCGAGCTTCCATCAATGAATCCCACACAGTCGATATTCATCTCTCGAAGCGACAAGTATGCGAGTTCGGCTAACTCAGTCGTCCCGTAGATCACAACCCGCTGGCCGTGAGAGGCGTCGAACGTCGACATCATCTCTTTTAACCGAGTACGCATATCACGGTAGTACGAGAGGGAGTACTGCATGTGGAGATAGGTCAAGCGTGACTTTTCCGTGAAGCCCTGTGGCGTCAGGAGATACCTGATTCGACTGCGCGGGATGGTTGTGATCTTGATGTAGCCCTTACGGGACAGACGCTTGAGATAGAGATTGGTCAGGCCGAGTGCAACACCAAGTTTGGTGGCAAGAGTGCGCTGAGTGGCCCCGCCATCTCGATTGAGCTCGCTCAGGAGGAGAAGGTTTCGTTGACCTTGTAAATCCATGAATTATACGGAAAAATTTGGCAGACGTTCACAATATGAACAAAGCAGGCGAACCTGTCAAGCGGTTTTTTATCTATCAAGTCGGTGGCGAAGTCTGCCCTATCTAGAAAAGAAAGACGTCTGACTGGGAACTGCCTGCACCACAGTTTCTACAGTGCAGGGGGAGGAGTGGACACACCATCCTGCTGCTTAACGGCATGGGCCGTGATTTCGGTGCCGTAGCCAAGACGACCGGCAATCAGCGATACCGGCCGGGCAATGAGACGGTCGATCAATGTACGAAAGGGCACTTCCTTCTCAAATCGATGTTTCCAGAATCGATCCAAGCTCGCCATTAAGAAGATGGCGCTGACCCCGGTTCGAAAGCGATAGAGCCGAAACCCCGCCTGCGTGAAGAAGCCAGAAAGGCTGCGCTTGTCAAAATGATAGAAATGCCTCGGAGGATCCAGCTGGAACCACCAGCGGCCGAACAGCTTGAATTCCAGGCTGTTCACATTTGGCACACTGACGACCAATAGTCCGTCATCCTTGAGCAATCGATGCACCCGACGTAACGCATCTACGGGACTCGGAAGATGTTCGAGCGAATGGCTCATCAGAACCAGATCGAACGATTGAGGAGGAAACGGCGCTGACTCTAACGTCCCGGTGTGAATGTTCCCAGTCACAAGTTCGCGCGCATGCGCGGCAGCAACCTCACTGATCTCAATGCCATAGGGTTCCCATCCCTGATCATGCAAAGCCTTCAAATTCCCCCCGGCCCCACAACCCACATCCAACACCTTCCCCTCCCCCCTCCAAGGCAAGGGATGGCGCCCCTTCAGCTCCCGTAGCGTCTTGTCGGGCCATAACAGAATTCGGCGCATGATGCGCGACCATCCAGGGGAAACAGTCGAGGGATACCCATAATAGTCTTCCAACACCCATCGCTTGACCTGTGCAGAAACTTTCTTCGCCTGTTGCTGCAACTGTGGCCGCCCCTTCGCTTGTACCGGAGGGTAATAAACAGTCGGATAATAGGAACCGAGCAGATCTTTCGAAGGGCGGGGATTCAGATAGATCAAGCCACAGTGGCAGCATTTGACGATTGTGAACTCGTCATTCGTCACTTCCAGCAGCAAATCCCGTTGCCGAATTACCAGTTCAGACTGATCTGATCGGCAGAGGTCACAGGAAACCAACTCCATCCCGGGCTTTAACACATTACTCGCGCTGGACGGCGCCATCCCGCTTCTCCCTCGTCGGTCAGAGAATCGCCGTCCGAATTCGCCCCATCAGGCGACCGGATGTCGACATGACCTCATCAACCGCAATTAATCTCATGCAATTCTCCTCGCCTCTTGTACAGGTCGGGTGAAAGCAACTGCGGCAATCGAGTCCCTTGTAGAGCACCTCTGTAGGACCACCACGCGGCCCCCACTCAACGGGGCTCGACGGGCCAAACAAGGCCACCACGGGCGTGCCGACTGCGGAGGCAATGTGCATCGCGCCGCTATCGCTTCCAACGAAGAGCGCTGATTTTTTGGCGATGGCCGCAAACTGTTTAATGGTTGTACGGCCTGCCATGATGATGGGGCTACTCTTGGCCATCTGCCGAATCTGTTGTGCGAGATCGATGTCTTGATCGCTACCTCCGATCAACACCTGGCAACCATACTGGGATGTAAGACGATCGGCCAGCTCCGCGAACCGCTCAGGAGGCCAGGCTTTAAACGAGTACCGGGCGCCGGGCTGCAGCACCATAATCGGCTGCGATCGCTGAACACCGAGTTGATCCAACAGTTGATCCGCACTGTTCGCCTCTTCTGCCGTCAGCCAAAATTGAAGGTCCTTTGAGCCGACTTGGATGCTCATGGGCTTGAGGGCTTCCAGATCCCGGTCAATCCGGTGCCCCACACCTGGCACAGGCTGGACCACCTGTGTGTAGCACCGCCCTCGCCAACGATGCTCGTCGTTGAATCCAATTCGAACCGGCGCCCCGCTGATCCGACTCAGAAACGCAGACCGGTCTCCATCCGTCAAATCGATCACCGTGTCGAATCGCCGACGACGCAGCCAGGCGATGAGCCGCCATTGTGCCGCCAGAGATCCTTTTTCGAGGACCACAATCTCGTCCATGTCCGGGTTCCCGGACAATACGTCTTCCGTCCCGCGATTTACCATCATCGTGACCCGAACATCCGGTCGTGCAGCTTTGATGGCACGGACGGTCGGCGTCGCCAACAAGACGTCACCGATGTAGCGGAGTTTGATGATCAGAATGTTATGCATCATACGAATTCGAAAGTTTCGACTTGAAGACTTTCAGACAGTTACACCACATACTTCCCGATACAGCTCAATGGTCTTGGCCGCGGCCTGCTGCCAGGAAAACTGCCTGGCGCGATCGAATCCTTTGACCTTCAAGGCGGCTCGAAGCGGTTCATCCTCAAGCACACGAATCATTGCCTCTCCGAGTGCCCGTGCGTCTTGAGGATCTGCCAACACCGCCGCATCGCCCGCCACTTCAGCCAACGCGGTCGAATTGGACGTGAGCACCGGCGCCCCACAGGCCATCGCTTCTAACACAGGCATCCCAAATCCTTCGTACAACGAGGGGAAGACGAACAGATCGGTGGAGGAATACAACAGCTGCAGATCGTTCCAGGACAATCGTCCTGGACAAAGCACCTTTTCCCTCAAGCTGCGTTTTCGAGCCGTCTCCTCATAGTTCCCGAACGGATGGATGGGCGAACCGACAAGGATCAACATTCGCGGTCCCAGCTTCTTCCGTACCATTTCAGCCGCTTCAAGAAATATCTGGTGATTCTTGCGCGGGTCTGCCCCTCCAATAAATAAGACATAATGCTCGGCCGTCAGACCGATCCGTTTCCGCAACTCTGCCATCGCCTGATCATCCCGACGTGGCACGAACTCTTCCGACACTCCGTTGGAAATTACCCTGATGTGCTCGCGTTTCAATCCATAGAGTTCCACGAGTTCTCTAGCGGAAAATTCGGACACCGTGATGGTTTTTCTGGCCCGTAGCGCGGTCTGTCTCGTCTTGAACGACGCTGGCCATTGGCCCAACATCTTCTTCGAGTACTCCGGATGGCGATCCAACCAGAGATCGTGAATGGTCACGACCCCGCCGTAGCGCCCGACGGTTTGCATTTTGAAGTTGGTCCCATGGTAAAGATCCAATTGATGGGACGCGCCCCGCTTCTGCATTCCCCATCGGCTCGAGTTCATCCACTGAAGCCGCTCAACGCCCGGCCAGGGCCCCACAGAGTCAGGCCGGTCAGCGCCCGGCCTTGCATAGGCCACAAAGTCGATTTCCTCTTGCTGGGCCAACATCGTGCGGAGCAGATGGTAGCTATGCCATCCCACTCCACCCATATCGCCCGCCATCGGATTGGCATCAAAACCGATTCTCATCCTCTCCCCTTCTGAGCCCCCAACACCTCACCATAGAGCTGCTCCATATGCGCGACGGACGCACCAAGACTAAACCGCTCCTGCGCACGCGCCCTCCCACAGCGACCCATCTGCTCTCGTCGGGCTCGATCTTCCAGGAGGGACACTACGGTTTTGGCCAATGATTCAACATCTCCCGGAGGAACAAGCAAGCCAGTCTCTCCCTGCGCCACGACTTCGGGAAGGCCCCCTGCCGTGGTCGCAACCACGGCTTTCCCCATCGCCATCGCTTCGACCACCGCCAGACCGAAGGCTTCCTTGAGCGAGGGATGCACGTAGAGATCCAGGGCGGAGAGATAGGAGCCAACCGATTCTTGGAACCCGGCAAAATGAACTCGCTCCGCAATCCCTCGCTCCATCGTCATCGCTTTCAATCGTGCCCAGTACTCGGCTCCCCCACCCCCAATGATGAGATAGTGCACCGCCGGCATGGCGGAAAGAATTGCCGGGAGAGCGTCCATCATCACTTCGTATCCCTTGAGCGGCAACAAATTGGCGACGGTGCCTAGTAGCAACGCCTCACGGGGAACCCCATATTGGGCTCGAATATCGTGATTCCATTCTGAAGACACCATGGCTGAACAATCCACTCCACTAAAGTGCGTGCGAACCCGATTGGGCGAGACACCTCCGGTCAGCACCCCCTGCTCAACCTGGTGCGACACCGCAACAACATAGTCCACTCGGTCCAAGGCATACTGGGTCACCTTCCTTGGTTGAGTCTCTTGCCGGACATGGGCGATGATGGGTATATGATGCGACAACCCGGCCACGGCTCGAACCGTGTGAGGAACCCACCAGAGATCATTCACGTGGATTAACGCCGGCTGAACGTCAGCCAGCAGCTTGCGAAGACGACGTACACCCGCATGCCGGCTCATCAGTGAAGATACTTTTCTCCAGGGCGGCAGGTTGACTGGATAAGTAGGCACATCCTTCGCTAGGGCCACCTCACGCAGGGCACCAGTTTCGGGGCACGCTATGGTTGGATGCCAGATACGACGATCCAATTTGCTCAGGAGTGCGATCAGATCACGTTCAGCCCCACCAATCGATCCGATCCCGTGCACATACAAAATTCGTGCACCCACTACCGTACTTCCGGATGAGATACGGCTCCCCGAGTCCGATCCCACAGCTTGGCATATTTCACAAAGGTGTACATGCTGGCAAACCCACAGATAATGAGTCCACGCACTCCATCTCGAAACCCCTGCCTTCTGAAATAGTACTTCCAGAAGGTAAACAGCGGACGCACTGTCAGATCAATCCAGCGAACCGTTGTCTTGGTCTTCCCGCGCTCTCTCGCTGCTAATGTCGTAAAATTATTGAACTTCTTGAAGTGGTCTTCGATCGTCCGTTCTGTGTAATGATCGAGCGCATTGGTCAGATATCCATGCAGGCCTTCAAACACAAGCCGGTTGTGAGGCTCGCTATCATCTAAACGGCCGACGCCACGCTGGAACAATCTGAGCTGATAATCCGGATACACCCCTCCCCATCGAACCCACTCCCCATAATAATAATTCTTCCTCGGAAGCGAATAGGCCACCGGACCTGTTTGGTTGGAGGCCTCTAACACACGTTGGATTTCTGCACGGAGGTCGTCACTGACGCGCTCATCGGCATCCAAAATAAAAACCCAGTCTGATGTAGTATGATCGATCGAGAAGTTTTTTTGTTCACCAAAACCATTCCACTTGCGCTGGGACACGTGCGGTGTAAACTCTCGGCAAATCGCAACGGTATTGTCAGTACTGTAGGAATCGACTGCGATGATTTCATCCATCCACGCCACCGAGTCGAGAGCTTCACGAATATTCCGCTCTTCATTAAACACGACAATCGCGCAAGAAATCGTTTGACGCATCTTGGCTCCTTCAGGCAAATGTTGTCAGGAGACTTCCCTGGAGCAGGCATGATTATTCCACACGCCTTCTAATCGGTTGAATGTCTTCCAGGAGGGAAGCAGATCAAGCTTACAGGCGTCGCTCTGTTTCTTCTTTTCGCCCCACCTTCTCTCGCCAAACCTGCCGTTGGGTCACCCTCTTCGCTTCAAATATCACGACCTCGTCAGCCCTATGGACAGACTGGAGACAGTCTTGAAGATTGCGTTCCTCATTCTTGGTGGTCACCACACAAGCCACGGTGGGAAGAACGGAGGCACTGGTCATGATGGCACTCCACTGGGCGGCATTGTCGCCGCCTGCTCAAACTGGCGGCGGTACTGACCGACCACGCGGTCAGGACTGACCCAGAGTCGGCGCCGAGCCGTGGCGCGATCCAGCTCCTGGACCAATTTCCTTATAGGTTTTACTAAATGCCGAGTGAGACGCTGCCCGAAGGACGACGGGGAAAACTCGGCGGGCTTACACCACAACTCGGCTTGTTCGGCCTGGCTCCACTTTCGGTCGATCGTCCATCGTTCATGGGTGCAGGCAAACGGCTCCCGCTTACTCTTGATCGTCGCCCGGATGAAATGATGCACGAACGACGCTCCCACGACCGTGCAGCGCTTCACATCCCCGATTACCTGCTCGCGCTTGCGCAAGGTGTAGTACAAGTCCCAGTCAGCGGACTGAATCCGTTCGTCTAGCCCGCCGAGGGCGTCATAGGTCGATCGTCTGATCATGACGCAGGACCCAACGATCCCGTCGAACATCGTTCCGGCAAACGCACGGTGCACCTCCCCGCAATAGCGCTCCCAATCGCCATACATCGCCTGGATCATTGTTCGCAGTTGATCGATGCCTTTTCCGCTAGAGAGCCGCCCTTGCCCGATCGCCGCCCAGCGCCCCTGCATCCAATCGGTCAAAGAGGCAGTCGGCATCATTTCCAGTCCGAGCGGCGACGCGGCATGCAGACGATGTCGCTCCATCGCCTCGATCAAGAATCCGTTCCAGTTCGGCGCGACGTACAAATCGTTGTTGATGTGACACAGGAACTCTCCGCTCGCCAAGTCGGAGCCAAGGTTCATCGATTCCGGATAGCAGAGGTTTCGATCGTTTCGAATCACCCGGCACCCGTTCGCCTCAAAGAACTCCGCCGACCCGTCTGTCGAATGATTGTCAATAACGATAACTTCGTACGGACCGGTCGTGTACCGGCGGATCCCGTTGAGGAAGAGCTGGTTGTGCCCCAATTGATTGTGCACGGCGACAATGATACTCAGCATGATGTGACGCTTAGGCAGCCCATGTTGTTATCCTCGGAACCCACGCCGGGCGATCTCCTGATAAAACCGCCAAGTGAGCCACCGATTTCTCCGGGGCCCCCATCGGCGTGCCGCAAGAACCCGTGCCTGCATTACAGAGGGGTGACGACCGGCAAACTCTTTCAATACTGCATAGTCCTCATACTGAAACGTTTTCTGTTGATACAGTGCCGCCTGTTTCGGAGGTGGCGTCGTGCCATGGTAAACCGCGATCTGTTCCTTCAACTTCGCCAGCATCGTCTTGGGATCCTTCACCCACCCATAGTGAAAGACTCGCCCGCTCGATGGGGCAATCCACTCCTTCGGTCCGCTCTGGAGATACTGTTGCGTCGCCTTGTGATGGAACCCTACGGCATCGCCGCAAGATTCCACCTCACCGTTGTTCCGAATGATCCGAACAGCCTTGTGGTAGAACCAGGGATTCGTCGACCAATAGTCCGCAATAAAATGCAGATAGCGGAACAAGAGCCCTTTCACCTCGGGATTACCGAGCTGGCGGCGCATTGCCTCCTGGATGACCGGCAAATCGTCTTCATGCACGACCTCGTCGGCTTGAATGTAGAACGCCCAATCCCC
>JBKJZK010000531.1:0-2731 GCA_046715215.1 Nitrospiraceae bacterium | reverse complement strand
CCGAGGGGGTGATGCGTCGGGCGGAGATGATGGAGTGGGTGCAGGAGTTGCCTGAGAAGGAGCAAACTGTTATTATGTCGCGGTTTGGGCTCGATGGGAGTGAGGCCAAGACGTTGGAAGAAATCGGACGGGAGATGGGGTTGACCCGTGAGCGGGTCCGGCAGATTGAAATGGCCGCCCTGGCGCGTTTGCGCCATACCATTGAACGCAGAACCATGACACAAGCCGACTTGCTCTGATCGATGACCGACGTCAATTATCGCGCCCTCATTCGCGAAGTCCCCGATTTCCCCAAGCCCGGTATTCTCTTTTACGATATCACCACGCTGCTCAAGGACGCCCCCGCCCTGTCGTCGATTGCCGATGAGTTGACCGCTTATTATCAGGGACAGCGGATCGCCAAAGTCATCGGCATTGAATCGCGCGGGTTCATTTTCGCTGGGATATTGGCGAACCGGTTGAACGCCGGGTTCGTTCCAGTCCGGAGGCCCGGCAAGTTGCCCGCCGACAGTTATGAAGTCAAATACAGCCTCGAATACGGTTCGAACTCCCTTGCCATCCACCGCGATGCGATTGGTGTGGGAGAACGGGTGCTGATCGTGGATGACTTGCTGGCCACAGGGGGCACGGCAGCCGCGACAGTGTCTCTGGTTCGACAGTTGGGAGGCGAGATCGCCGGGCTCGACTTTCTCGTGGAACTCCAGGGCCTTAAGGGTCGCGATAAATTGGTCGGCCACCCAATCCATTCGACAATTCTCTATCCTTAGCCCCCTCAGCCTCTTCCGCACAACCTCTTGTCAAAGGCGAGACCGCCGTGCTATGAATGCCGAACTTTTTTCGGCTATTCGACGTTCACCCCAGGAGTAGGACCCGTCATGGCAACGAAAACTCCCGCCAAGAAAAAACCGGTAGCGAAGGCCAATGTGCGGGCGAAGCTCGCGAAACCAGCGAGCAAACTAAAACCCGCTCCAGTTGTTGTGGCCCTCGAAAAACCTATCAGCATGGCCGTCTCTCCCCTGGCTGCCAAACCGAAAGAATCGGCTAAAGAACGCGAAGACCGGGAGCGCCGCCGCCAAGTCCTCCATCAGATGTTGCTGCGGAAGCGCCAGGAAATTATCAAAGAGATTGAGGGGAGTCTGGGCCAATCCCTCATTGAAGATAAACAGCGGCGGCTTGAATCTGCACGCGACGTCGGCGATCAAGCCCTCATGGATCTCGATCGCGAGCTGGGTATTTCCCTGATGGAAATGCGCAATCGCCGCCGGCAGGCCATCGATGAAGCGGTGACGAGGCTCACCGAGGGCACCTATGGGATCTGCGCGGAGTGTGGCATAGAGATCAGTGAGCGGAGATTGGAAGCCGTCCCGTTTGCGAAGCTCTGCGTCGAGTGTCAGTCGAAAGAAGAGCTGCTGGAAAAAATCGAACGAGAAGAAGATCGCGACTAGCTGTTTCTCGACGCGATCGGTCTAATCCCTGCCCCACATGGTCCGCATCCGCCAATCATGGTTCTAGCAGGATGCTGAAAAAGTTCGCCAGCATACGAAAATCGTCACGCGTGAGACGTGAAAGGTGAAACGTATCACGAAGATCACCGTATCTCGTCCAAGCCATGCGCTATTATGTCATTAGCCATCAGTGCCGTCTTCCTACGAGAAGCGCCTCACGTTTTTTGTTTCACGTTTCACGGATATCGATCTCCACCCTGCCACAATAGTCTCTGCACAGCCTGCTGGTTGATCCCTCGTTAGGTTAGGCTCGTTTTCTGTGACAGCGCTTGATATTCTATGGCGTATGCGAGAGTGGGATCGATGACGCCGACAGGGAATCGAGCGGTCGTCTTGGCGAGCGGAGGGCTGGATTCCACCGTCACGGCAGCTATTGCCAAGCAAGAGGGTTACGAGCTCTTCTTCCTCACGATGGCCTACGGACAGCGCCATGCAGTGGAGGTGGAGCGGGCTCGGCAGGTCGCAGCTGCCATGGGCGTGGCAAATCATCTGGTGATGAATCTGGATCTTCGCGCCATCGGCGGGTCGGCGCTCACCGGCCCGGCGGCAGTGCCCAAGGACCGACCGAGCAACGAGCGTAGCCAGACCATTCCAGTCACCTATGTGCCGGGACGGAATCTCATCTTTCTCTCGATTGCGGCAGCGCATGCGGAGGTCGTGGGAGCGTCTCTCATCTATTTTGGCGCGAACGTGCTCGACTATTCCGGCTATCCGGACTGCCGGCCTGAATTCATTCGCGCGTTTGAAGCGGCGGTGAAAGAAGGCACGAAAGCCGGCACGGAAGGGAACCCCCTCCATGTCAACGCCCCCTTGCTGATGCTGACGAAAGCGGACATCATCCGGCGGGGAATCGAATTACAGGTACCGTTTCATCTGACCCATAGTTGTTACGATCCGGTGGGAGACCAGGCTTGTGGGCGATGCGATAGTTGCATGATTCGACGGGAAGGGTTTGCCAAGGCCGGGGTTGTGGATCCCATCGCATATCAAGAATACAGGAGGGGAAACCAGTGAAAAGTAGAATGGCGGCATTCGGGATCGGGCTATTTCTTTTTCTGCTGGTACCAGTCAACCTGACCATGGCCGCGGAGGCTAAATTGCATATTTCTCCGGTGTTTCAGGAACGCCCTAGTTGGTGTTGGGCAGCCGTTGGAGAGATGGTCTTCAAATACTATTACGTTCCCGTTGCTCATCGGACAGACTATCAGTGTGGGATCGTGCAGGGT
>JBKJZK010000530.1:0-2685 GCA_046715215.1 Nitrospiraceae bacterium | reverse complement strand
CAGCTTGGCGGAACGAGTGGTTTTCATAATGGGGGCGCACAGTACCATGCACTCGAGCCTCGGTCAAGAAAGAGGAAGTCCCTCGGTGCAATAAGGCGACTGGGGCCAAAAAATGTCTGAAGAGATGCGGTTCTCAACATTTTTTGATACGGGCTGTTTAACTGCGAGGCAGGGCTTTTCGTAATCCCTTGCAAATGTGTTGATTCATGTTATCAGTCGAGTGAGGCCCGACTCTTGCTTAATGTAAGTGTGAATAAATCAGAATTCTAGAAAACGATTTAGGGATCAACGATGAAGATTGTCTGTTCGTGGTGCCGACAAGAAGGGAAACCCGAGCTGGTGGGCGAGAAGGCGCCTCTCGACGATGCGCGGGAAACGCATGGGATTTGCGTCGTTCATCGCCAGGACGTCAAAGCCCGCTGGCAGGCATCAATTCACACCGACTCACACTCTGGATTAGCGACCGGATTGTCTTCTGCGCTCTTCCGCTGGCCAGGCTTGCTGAATGTGATCAAGAAGATGCGCCCGTAGGACAGGCGCATCTTCTTGCCGATCTATCGGAAGTCACGCTCCCATCTTCCCCTGAAACATTGCAGCAGAAGCACTCATGAATGAATGCGGGTTAGGTCCGGCTTGAGGAAGTCCGACGCCGTATTCCCGCCTCCCGAGTCGGCTCCGTATTGATTTCTTTCATCCCCCAGTGGGCCCGCTTGGCTTTCTCCCGCTCCGATACAGCAAACAGCACGTGAAAGGGCGTTGCTCGTCGCGCGCCCGTCTCCGTCTGTCCGTTTCCCCAGGCCTCCCCCGCATCACACAAGATCTCAAGAAAGGTTTCATACTCTGATTCGTCCTCGGATAATACATGGGCCGCATCGGTGATGAGCAGGACATAGCCCTTGGCCGGTAGCCATTCCAGATCGGCCAGACATTCCTCCAAGGCGTCCCAGTTGTGGCCGAAGTAGTCGGGGAACTCCAATGCCCGTGAGAATTCTGCAAACAGATTTGCCGGCGTCTTGCAGTGACCACCCTTGATAATCTTTAGTACCAACCCGGTCGGTGGGCGCACCAGCGATTCGGCGCGCTGCCCGGCTGTGACCATAAGCAATGTGGTCCAGGGGGCTTTCGTCGATTGGAGATAGGCGGTCAATGGCGATGTGTGTTTCGGAGTCATGGTGTCTCATTCAATGGCATGAACGTTCGGTAATGGTTACCGGTATAGTAGGCCCTCCCAGTGTCTTGTTCGATGACAATCCGTTCCGCATCCCGCGAGCGGCCTCGTATTTTTGGATTCACATCGTACTCGCGATAGTGGCCGCGAGGCAGTCGTCTTTCCCGGTTGTGAAACGGCCCGCCGCCGATATATCCAGGGAGGGTTTTGCCCCCATGTTGCTGAATTGCCTCCAGCAGATCTTTGGCTTTTTGCAGGGGGTCCTTCGCGACTCGATGCAATTGTCGATCGAGAGGCGGCGTGGCATCGTGAAGAGCCGGTCCTGCGGGCTGAACGGATGGGACAGAGGCAGCGGGTACGGTCGGTTCAGACGACGAGCCGGCGTTGGAGGGACTTGTGGGGCCGCCGCACAGTAGCCCACCAAGGACGAAGAGTATTCCATAGACCTTCCAAGTTCGATCCATAGTTTCGCGTTCGTATCACGAGGCGAGGCAGCACACGAACCCTAGCACGCAGGATCTTGGGGGATCAACGGGCGTGAGAGGAGCGGGCGCTCTAGCAGGATGCTTAGAAACAGTCTGCCAGCGCGAAGAAGGTTGAGGTTCCTCAGCCTGCTTTACACACAGCAGCCTTGCCGGACAGCCTTTTTGAGCATCCTGCGGGAGTGTGCTCCTGTTGTGCCGCACGTGCGGACCATCGAAGTTCTGCTATGCCGAAATGATTTTTTCGCAGCCTGCGAGGCCGGGAATTGTTGCTATCGCTCATCCGCCAGCGTAGCATCCAACGTATTCATCTTGCAGAAGATGTTCTCCAGTTTCGCATCTCCAGGCCAGCGAGGTACAGAGTGGAATCCGCAGTGGACCGGCTTGAGTTTGTGACAGTCGAAGGGCTCCTTGCCTATGGAGAGATGCTGGCGCGTCGCATCGCCGGTGAGGGGATTGCGTTCCCACCTATCCCGATTTCCTCAGTCGATCGACCACAGCGAACCCGTGACGCCATGGAGAGTATCAGGGCGTTTGTGCACGGTGCGCAAGAGGGCTTTCCTGGGGCAGAGGAGTATCGGGCTACCCGTCGGGCGGTGATCGAAGAGGGTTGCAGGGGAGATGAACTGGTGTTCTTTGTCGCCTGGAATGCTCTCCTCGCAGCAGGCGAGTTGGCCCCGCTCTTCCGCGCGCCAATCGGGTCAGTGCAGAAGCCGGCGCATCGCCGACCGGTGGCGATCGTGCCGCGCGCGCAACTGACGCCGCAGTTGGCTGAGGATCGTATCGTGCTGGACTTGGGCGAGGATCGGTTTTGGCTTTTGCCGCGCGATTTAACCGGTCGCACGCTGCTGTTCACGATGCGTCATGGTATTTCACGCGTGGAGAGCGGCACCTATCGAGTCGGACGGCGCCTCGCGAACGTGCTGGATCCTGAGCGTGGCGTCCCCAAAGCCGACGCTGTCGGCGCAGCCCTGGCCCGGATGCTGGGCGTGGTCGGGCAACAATTGGACTTCCTGCACATCCGCAACTACCTCG
>JBKJZK010000529.1:0-2213 GCA_046715215.1 Nitrospiraceae bacterium | reverse complement strand
TGCACTGCCTTTGCCGAATGCTGGTCAAGCGATCCCCGGTCAAGACAGCGGCCCCCTCCCAGTCTCCGCAGTTCCCTACCAGGGCATTGCTTCTCCCTTCGAAACCGTGTAGGTTTTCGGCCAGTCTGACTGCGTAACGTACACGCAGCCATCTGCATCGCAGTCAATACACCCTCTACAGATGATGGAGTATCCATGGTCAATTATCAGGATTTCGCTGACAAGGCCTTGCGCGACGAGACGCTGACACGAACCGAATGCCAGGCCGTGCTCGACACTCCAGATGAGCAGTTGCTGGGGCTCCTCCAAGCCGCCTTTACCGTTCGATCCCACTATTTCGGCAAGACCGTTCGCCTCCAGATGTTGCAGAACGCCAAGAGCGGGGCCTGCCAGGAAGACTGCCACTACTGTTCTCAATCTACGATCTCCACCGCCCCGATCGAGCGTTATGGCCTCGTGCCCCAGCAGCAAATGCTTGACGGCGCCCGCCAAGCGGCGGCCTCGAAGGCCCAGCGCTATTGCATCGTCATCAGCGGTCGGAGTCCGTTGGATCGGGAAATCGACGAAATCGCAGGAGCCGTACGCTCGATCAAGCAGGAGATTCCGATTCAGATTTGCTGTTCACTGGGCCTCATGAATGAACAACAGGCCAAGCGCCTGAAGGCGGCGGGAGTCGATCGGGTGAACCACAATCTGAACACCAGCGAAGCTTTCCACGGCTCAATTTGCACTACCCATACCTTTCAAGATCGGCTCAGCACAATCCGTAATGCTCGTGCAGCTGGCTTGGAAATCTGTTCCGGCGGGATCGTCGGAATGGGAGAGAAAGACGATGATCTCATTGACCTGGCGATGGCCCTACGCGAAGTGAAACCGGATTCGATTCCTCTGAATACTCTGCATCCGGTCGCAGGAACCCCGTTAGAGAACTGCGACCAGCTCACTCCGCAACGCTGTCTAAAAGTGCTCTGCCTCTTCCGCTTTCTCCATCCGCGCACCGAAATCCGCGTTGCAGGGGGCCGCGAGCATAATCTGCGCAGCTTGCAACCGCTCGCCCTCTATCCAGCAGACTCCGTCTTCGTGAACGGCTATCTGACCACCCCAGGTGCGCCAGCCCCTGAAGTCTGGAGCATGATTGAAGATCTCGGCTTCAAAATCGAAGTGGACTACCAGCAACCAGTAGCAGGCCGATAGCCCCTTGGGTGTTTTCTTCCCTCCAAGACCAAAACCCAACAGTCTGCAGTCCTATGCCAGGGGAAGACGATGGCGCAATACCCGCGTGGCAATGATTTCCTAGACTCTTCGGCGTAAGAGTAACTTCGCTGTAGAAAAAGGTTTCACCATGTACTGAGTGCACAGATTCGCGTCAACGGTCTCCATCTGTCATTCCTCAATCCAGTTGGTCCTACGCCATGAACTCCTTTACACGGGCATACCTCGACGGACTCGTCGTCCCGTGGCGGATCAGCATAAGGATCCGCAAGCTTGGTAAGCACAAGGGTGGCAGGATCTCTACAGGAAGCGCCGGAGAGGCTTGAGAATCTTCGCCAGGGGGCGTTGATTCAAAGCACGGAATCCCCGAACCGCATCGAGGGCATCGTAGCGGACGACAAACACCTCCACGCGATCATGCAAGAAAAAGCAGAGCCGGCGAATCGGTCCGAAGCGCAAATTGCCGGCTATCATGACGTCCTCAACACAATCCGTCAGAGCCATGCGCACATCCGTTTACCGAGCGCATGATGCCGCAGTTCCATCACGACCTGATGAAGTATGCCGGAGCGGATGGGGAAAAGTGGAAATCCGCGCCTAACGAAATTTCAGAAACCCTACCGGACGCCCGAATAGTGCAACGCCAGAGGAGAGGGTCCGCTCGCAGGAACGGAGAGGCTCTCATGTTGAGGGCACCATGGTGGTGTCCCTGAGCCTTTCTGTTCGCTCGTTACTGAGAGCAGGGTTTCCGTTCCTCTTCTATCAGGTTCATTGTCGAACTCACTTCGAGCTCGACAAAGACCCCACACCGAGCAGTCCAGAATTTTGGTCGTGCGGGAGGTATTGGCGGTGGCGTCGGCGGTTGATTCAACTCGGGTATTTGGATCTGAATGTTCACGATCGTCATCGATGGAGCTGGTGGATAGGCGATGTATGGCCAGAGTGATAGTCCGAATAGACCAGGGAAGCGCATCACTGGAGACGCCATCATCCGACTGTCA
>JBKJZK010000528.1:0-4578 GCA_046715215.1 Nitrospiraceae bacterium | reverse complement strand
GAAGTTCAAGCCGCAGGGCGGCGAGTTTCGGCTCAAATTGATCCAGCTCGAGCGTCAACTCCTTCACGAGCTCGGCGTCGCCGCTTTCTGCCGCCAACTCGAGTAACGCGTCCAGATCGTTCCTCTTCCCATCGATATCACGCCACTCCTGGAGGTCGTGCTCAATCGTGGATTTCTTCCTGCTGATCTTGGCGGCCTTCTGAGCGTGGTTCCAAAAATCCGGCTGCGCCGTCTGCTGTTCCAGATGTGCCAGCTCTGCCGTCATGCGAGCAAAGTCAAAGATGCCCCCGTAGTTCCGATACTAATTGCTCGACGGCACGCACGCGATTTTTTACTTCATCTAACATGGAGCGATCCTTTCTGGTTATACCGCCACTGCGTCGGGCTCAGATCCCTTGGTTCGGAACAAGCTGAACAGGCATAAAAGCGCGCAGATTATAACACAGCCGTAGGCAAACACATCGCCGTGGCGGCTGTAAAACGTACGCGGGCGCCAGACCTGCATCGTAGCCTTGACGGCCTGCTCCGTGAAGATCGGTGTTGCCTCAACGATGTGCCCGAACGGATCGATGAATCCGGAAATGCCGGTGTTGGCTGAGCGAGCAAAGGCTAAATGATTCTCGACCGAACGAAACACCACCATCGAAAAATGTTGAGAGGCCGCCGACGAGGAACCAAACCAGGCATCGTTCGTGACGGTCACCAAGAACTCCGCCCCATTCTCGGCGAATTGTCGCACCAGGTTCGGAAAGATCACTTCGTAGCAGATCGCCACCCCGAAATGTATCGGTCGCGGCATCGTCCCCGTCATGCCTGTAGCCGCAGACCGGGGCTTCGGCGTCAACGTCAAGACCGTCGGACCCGTTCCCGCTTCGAAATCGCCGATCCCCTCCACCAATTTATCGAGGAAAAACAGGAACGAAGATTTGAACGGAATATATTCTCCGAAGGGGACCAGGTGATGTTTGTCATAGCGCCCCAACAACTGGCCGTCGGGGGAGAGGAGGTACGCACTGTTCAACAGATATGGCCGCCGATCCGGATAGAAACGCAGGGCGGGGCTTCCAAACAAGATCGGCGCCTGAGCGCGATTTGCCAGCGCAATGAGTTGCAGCTGATAGACCGGCTCACGCTCAAAAACGAACGGTGTTGCCGCCTCGGGCCAGATCACCAAATCTGTGGCACGACCGAGCTGTTCCGTCAGCCGGTCAAAGCGTGCGAAAGTCTCCTCTCGATAGGCGGTATCCCACTTGACCGCCTGATCGACGTTCGGCTGCACAACTCCTACGCTGATGGACGATCGGGGAATATCAGAAAAAGGCGCTCCAGATAACGTCGCAAAACCATATTCCCACGAGAGCGTCACCAGCAATGCCGCCATCGCCGCGAGTTCCCAGGGGAGCTTTGCCGGACGGAATCCCCGGAACAACGGCATCAGCCAGGACAGGAATTCAGCCAGCGCGACATTTACCAGTACAATGAGGAATGAGACCCCATATACCCCCATGTGATCCGCAATCTGAATCATCTCAATCTGGCGATATTGAGAATAGCCGAGGAGTCCCCAGGGCAATCCGCTCAGAACATACGTCCGGATCAGTTCGAGGGTCACCCATAAACAGGGAATTGCAAAGAGACCGTAGCGAGGAATCAGGGTCCGAAACCACACGGCCCCGGCCGAATAGATGCCGACATAGAGACCAAGGTAGCTCGTGAGCAGCATCATGAGGCCGTAGCTGATCACCAGCGGGACCTTGCCGTAGGTGTTCATGGCAGTGACCACCCAGGCCATCATGCCGGTAAAGGCAATCGTGCCGGATAGCCAGCCGATCCAGAACGCCTGCGTCTTGGTTTTGCCGTCCAACGCCCAATGCAACGGTACGAGGGCAATCCAGGCCAACAGTCCGAGATCAGATTTCGGGAAACTCAGCGGGAGGAAAAGCCCGCTCGCGCCGGCAAGGACGAGTGAGCGCGCGAGGGAATGGGTCATGCGCCGCACCTTAGCGAAAGCCGGAGATGGATGCAACTTCCGGTTCGGCAAAGATCTGCTTGCTCGTACGCCGACATGGGAGCGGGGAGAGATTTTGGGTTGACGGACACCCGTTGAGCACCTATAAGTAAGAGTGACAATCTGGCATCCATACCCGCGTGAACTGATGTAGTAGCCCAAGGTGATAGAGCCAGACTATCCTGCCCCTGAAGAAGCGGCGCGACCGATGAACACGATGAATAGGAGGCTATGCCATGGATCGAAAAGTCATCAGCCTGTGTTTGAGTCTGAGCCTCATACTTCTCTTTTCAGGCTGCGCTGGTAAGAACCTTTCCTCCTCGTCAGGGGATGTAGCCTCACAGGCAGGTCAGTCCAAGAGCGAGGAGATCCAGCCGGACGCGACCAAGACGGTACCGCTGGAGCGCTCGTTCGACCGGCCATCTGGCAGCGTACCATCCAATCTCTTGCTCGCGCCGAGCACAGTCTCCGGCAGTAATGCATTGGGCGACGTGTTCTTCGATTACGACCGGTTTCAAGTCCGCAAGGATGCCATGCCGGTGTTGGACGCCAATGCCGGATGGCTTCGAGCCAATGGGGGCAAGACCGTGCTGATCGAAGGCCATTGCGATGAACGAGGCACCGTGGCTTACAACCTCGTCCTGGGCGAGAAACGGGCGCGTGCCGCGAAGAAGTACCTCCAAGACCTGGGCGTCCAGGCCTCGCGGCTCCAGATCACGAGCTACGGAGAAACGAGGCCCTTCTGCAAGCGGCAGAACGAAGACTGTTATCAACAAAATCGTCGCGCCCATTTCCTGATGAAATGAAGCTGGGAAATTCTCCGAAGCCGCTATCTTTCTACGCATAGGCTACGGAGGGTTCTCCTTTGCCTACTCCGCCGCAGCCGCCGCTTCGGCGAAGTAGGCAAGGCATCCCCGTAACAAGCTACGGGGTATTCGGCGAATGAGAATACAAGAGTAGGGGTCTCAACTGGAGACATTACAAGTGTGTCAGACCATCGCATCACGAAGGAGGAATATATGAGGCACTATCACATTGTAGGAGTCGGGCTCCTCGGGATCATCTTAGCGACCGGCTGTGCGGGCAAGGGCGAGCGCATCGATCTGAAGGTCCCCATTGCCAGCGGGGCCGATGAGAAGGTTGCCGCGATGAATTCCACGACCATTGAGATTCAGCCTTTTGAAGATAATCGCACCGACCGATCGCATCTCGGCACGAGACTTCACTTATGGGGCGGGGAGAGCCAATTCAGCCTTCCCAGCGGCACCCTCGGCGAGGCCACGGCAGAGGCCTTCGCTGACTATCTCAAACGGAAAGGTTGGATTGCGACCGTCGCCAAAGGCGACGGGGCAACCGGGGCAGATATGACCATAACCGGCAAACTTGTCGATGTCGGCGTCGATGCCAAGAGCGGTATCGGACAGACTACCCTCAACGCCAAAAACCGGATGCTCGTCCAAGTGAAGAATCACGCTGACGGCAGTCAAGTCCGTGCGACCCTCACCAGTACCGGAACCAACCAGGTCTTCTGGTTCGACCCAGAGGATGCCCAGGAGTTGCTCAACGAACTATACAGCAAGAATTTCGAGAAGTTCGTGACGGACACCAAACTCGACGGCAAGATCCTCAAGCTCCGGTAACGGAGTTCTCTAGCAGTCTGCTGAAAAACTTGGTTTTTATGCAATAAGTCGTCGCGGTATTACGCATGGTGATCGTGTCCGAGTAGCAGCAGGATCCTCAGAAAGGCTAGACTTCTCACCCGCCCAACCCTGGCGCGCCGAGACGCGCCTTGTCCCGAGCAAGGCCGCAGCGAGCGAAGAGGCGAGGAGGTACGCACCGCACTTCGTGTTGCCGTTAGCCCGTAAAATGGGTCTTGGCGAACGGAAAAGCCCCTCCAGCATTCCGATATCCGAGGGCTCAACTCTATACGTTGAGCTTCTGAGCGAAGCGAGAACGCCGCTGGCGGACTTTTTCAGCATCCTGCTATGTGGGTCCAGCCCTTCAGCATCGCTCCTGAATCGTACGCGAAACAGAAATCTTATGAGTAACATGGATCGACGAAGACATCGCCGGGTGCTGGCACAGGTGCAGGGATTTCTGTTGGGAACCTCGCATGAGATCGAAGTGGTCACCCTCGACCTCTTAGCCGGTGGTGCCAGGTTCAATTGCGACATCGAAGTCTACTTCCGCAAGGTGATCCGTGTGCGACTGGTCATTCCCGGCGCGTCGACTTTCAGAACGTGCGACCAGCCGAATTTGGTGAACTTGAGCAGCTCATGGACGAATACAAAGAGGCAGAAGGCAGCGGTCACGCATAACAGGATGGCCGCGCGAAACAGGCTGAGGTCGAGGCTAAGGCTGAGGCTCAGATGAGGAGAGTCAGATCCTCGCTCAACCTAAGCCTTCTCCAAGCTCGGGGAACGTTTTCAGCATAGGCTAGTGCGCCAATGCTTGACTGCGCTCTTTAGTCGCGGTGGGGTCAGTTCTTGACTTTATATACTTAGAGCCCCTATCGTGTGCTCATGGCGCGTCCTCTTCGCCTTGAATTTCCCGGTGCCCTCTATCACATT
>JBKJZK010000527.1:0-12560 GCA_046715215.1 Nitrospiraceae bacterium | reverse complement strand
TCCCTGGAAACGACGACGCCATTCGCTCCATCAAGCTCATCACCTCTCGCATTGCCGACGCCTGCATTGAAGGCGCCCATTTGCGGACACAGCGCGATGAAGCGGAATTCAAACCAGTTCCTGCAGGAGGAGACAAGGCCGCGGCCATCAGCTTCGCGAGCGCACCGGCTTCATAACGCCCGGCGTTGCACGCGTCAGGACTACACTCACTGTTTACCCAGAAGGACCCTCACGTATGGCTGGATCAAGTCAGCTTGTCAAAGAACTGCGAGAAAAAACCGGCGCCGGCATCCTCGATTGCCAGAAAGCACTCACCGAGAATGGCGACGACATCGAGAAAGCCATCGATTACCTGCGCCAAAAGGGCTTGGCCGCCGCGCTCAAAAAATCAGGCCGCGAGACCAAGCAAGGCCTTGTACACGCCTATATCCACATGGGTGGAAAAATCGGTGTGCTCATCGAAGTCAACTGTGAAACCGACTTCGTTGCCCGGAATGAAGAGTTTAAGTCTTTCGTCAACGACCTGGCTCTCCAGGTCGCTGCCGGGAAACCCTCCTACGTCAAACGGGAGGACATTCCCGCCTCGCTCATCGAGAAAGAACGATCGATTTATGAGGGACAGGCCAAAGAAATGGGCAAGCCCACGGCCGCATGGCCGAAGATCGTCGAAGGTAAGTTGGAGAAATTCTTCCAGGAGAGCTGTCTGATCGAACAGTCCTTCGTCAAGGACCCCGCCGTCACAATTAAGGACCTCCTCGCACTGAAGATTGCCAAAATTGGCGAGAACATGAACATCCGCCGCTTCACTCGGTATCAATTAGCCGAAGCATGAACCCTGCCAACTATCGGCGCATCCTCCTCAAAGTGAGCGGAGAGATGTTGGCCGGTGAGCAGGGTTATGGCATCCAACCCTCCATCCTTGAGGGCCTCGCCTCGGAAATCGCCGCCGTCGTGGCTCTCGACATCGAAGTCGCCGTGGTCATCGGCGGCGGCAATATCTTCCGCGGGATTGCCGCCAGCGCGTCCGGCATGGAGCGCGCCTCCGCCGACTACATGGGGATGCTCGCGACCGTACTCAATGCCTTGGCCCTGCAAAACGCGCTTGAGCGCACCGGCATTATGACGCGGGTCCAGTCCGCGATCGAAATGCGCCAGCTGGCAGAGGGGTATATCCGCCGGCGAGCCATTCGCCATCTTGAGAAAAAACGCGTGGTCATCTTCGCGGGCGGCACGGGGAATCCCTACTTCTCTACCGATACCGCGGCGGCACTCAGGGCGATGGAGATCGGGGCCCAAGTCATCATGAAAGGGACCAAGGTCGACGGCATCTACGACGCCGATCCCGTGAATAACCCCTCCGCCAAGAAATATCAGACCATCTCCTTTCTCTCGATTTTGAACCAGAATTTGAAAGTGATGGATGCCACGGCCATCAGCCTCTGCATGGATAACAACCTTCCGCTCATCGTGTTCAACCTGAAGGAACAAGGCAACTTCAAACGCGTTGCCACGGGCGAGGCGATCGGAACCATTGTCACGGCCGATCGCCGCTAACTTTCTGGGGAGTCTCTCGTGTCCAACCCTCCCGCCATACGCCAAAAGGTCACGGAAAAGATGGAGTCCGCGCTGGAGCATCTCAAGCGCGATTTGGCCGGCCTACGGACAGGGCGAGCGTCGGTCGCCCTCTTCGACGGCGTTCGGGTCGACTACTATGGCACGATGACCCCGCTGAAGCAGGTGGCCAGTATTTCGACGCCGGAAGCCCGCCTCATCACGATCCAGCCATGGGAGCCGAACCTAATCAAGGAAATCGAAAAGGCCCTGGCGGGATCGGGCCTAGGTATCACACCGTCCAACGACGGAAAGATCATTCGCGTTCCCCTTCCTCCGCTCACCGAAGAACGGCGCAAAGAACTCAGCAAGATTTGCAAAAAACATGGCGAAGACACGAAAGTCGTTGTCCGCGGGTTTCGTCGAGATGCCAACGAAGAGTTGAAGAAACTGCAAAAGGATGCCAAGTTAACTGAAGACGAGCTGCGAAAGTCCGAAGCCGACACCCAGAAACTGACTGACCAATACATTCAGAAAATCGACGACGTAGTGAAGAAAAAAGAACAAGAAATTATGGAAGTGTGACCTCAATTTCGACCTTGTCACCCACCTACGCCACCGTCAATCTCGCGGCGCTTGCCCACAATCTCTCTCGCATTAAGCGATATCTGTCCCCCGGCTGTGAGGTCATGGCGGTCGTCAAGGCCAATGCATACGGGCATGGCGCTGTGGAGACGGCTCAGACACTTGCCCGCCAGGGCATCGGGCGGTTTGCCGTGGCCTCGCTCGACGAAGGTGTCGCACTCCGCCAAGCCGGTCTCTCGGCGTCTATCGTAGTTCTGGGCGCGCTCTTTGAGGAACAGGTGTCCGACCTGGTCGCTCACCAGCTGACCCCGGTCGTCAGTGATGGGCGCATTCTTCCCACCTTGGCCAAGGCCGCTCGTTCGCATCCGGCCCCCTACCCGATTCACCTCAAGATCGAAACCGGAATGGGAAGGTTAGGATTTTCTCCGGAAGAGCTGTTCGCCCTCCTCGACGACCCTATCTGGCAAAGTCCCTTCCAGGTCGAGGGCATGATGACCCACCTTGCCGACGCAGACGGAGCGGACAGTGCCTTCACGGAACGACAAATTGGCGCATTTCGAGCTGTGCTGGAACAAATCCGACAACATGGCCTCACCCTCCCGTTGGTGCATACGGCTAATAGTGCCGCCATCGTCAGGTTTCCCGAAGCGCACTTTTCACTTGTGCGTCCCGGCATCATGCTCTACGGGTACCACACCTTGCCGGCCACAGTCCCCGCTCCTGATCTCAGGCCAGTTCTCTCACTTCAAACCAGGATCGTCCAACTGCGGACCATTCCACGAGGGGAAACTGTCAGCTACAACGGCACATTTGTCGCGAAACGACCGACGCGTATCGCGGTGCTGCCGATCGGCTATGCCGACGGTTATAGTCGGCGGCTCTCCCATCGCGGATCGGTCTTGATCCAGGGACGCCGCGCCCCGCTCGTCGGTCTGGTGTGCATGGATATGATCATGGTGGATGTCACCGATCTCGCACCGGTACACGTGGGTGAGATCGTCACGCTGATCGGGCAGCAGGGAGGGGAAGCAATCTGGGCTGATGAAGTGGCCGACTGGATCGGCACGATTCCTTATGAAGTCCTCTGCGGGATAGGCTCCCGCGTTCCACGCCTTTACGAATCCGCCTGACGCACGGCGTCTAGCTGTGCGAGACGGGCGAGACTAGCAGGAAAAGCGCGATGAGCTGGAGATCAATCCGTCCACATCTCACCCATCCCACAGATTCCTCCCATCCGGCTGGCTAGCAGGAAGGTGACAAACTCTCGTGAGCCCTTGGGGATACGCGATCGAAGCGGGGCACGGGTGGCTTCACGGTAGACCGCAGGCTATTCAAAAAGGCTGTCCAGCAAGGCCGCAGCAAGCGAAGAGGCGAGGAGGTACATACCGCACTTCGTGTGAGCCGTTCGCCATTTATATGGATCTTGGCGAACGGAAAAGCCCCTTTCAGTGATTCCGATATCCGAGAGGGTCTGTTCTTGTACGTTGAGCCTCTGAGCGATGCGAGAACGCCGCATGGGAACAGGCGCGTCTCGGCGCGCCGGGGTTGGGCGGGTGAGAAGTGCGACTTTTTCAGCGTCCTGCTAGTAGACCACTCGAATCGACGCACTGCCGTTAAATAGCGTCGTCCTGTAGGTTCCATCGACCGTCGGGTTGCGATTGCCGAGCACCGTACGGTCCTCGTAAAGCCCCGCTTGCAACGAGAGATCGATTCCGATCGCTTTGGGTTTCAGCGAACCCACGCCGAGATCTCCACATCGCATCAGGCCCAGAAACGATCCCTGCCCCTTGCACAATAATCCAAGCCCTCCCCCGACGACGTGGAGGTCCGAAGAAGGAATCCCGGGATCATAGGTCAAATCAGGCATTTGATTTTGCTGGTTAGTATAGCCGCCCCGCAGGGCCACCTCCCAGTTCGGGAGCGATTCAAGCGCCAGCCACTTGTATTCGGTTCCGAGCATCACCGCATAGGTGCTACGCCAGCTCTGCGGCTGCGCGATCGTCGTACCATTCCCCAACGTGACATCGAGATTTCGAACAGACTTCCACCCCACGTAGTCGACATCCATCTCCAATTTCCATTCCCGTTCACTCGTCCGAACAGGCCAGATTGCAATCGCTCCTGTAATGATTTGCGGTAAGACCAGTGTGGCTCTGGCATCGGATACGTTGGCTCCATTAGCCAATAATGCGCCGCTCAGGTGCAAGGTCGCTTGACTGCGGTAGACGATACCGATGTTCGCCAGCGGCTTCCCATCCGCATTGCGCAATGCGGTATACAGCACGCTGGCATTGAAACCAGCCGCGGTGCCTTTGCCATAGAGTTCGGTTTTTACCCCAGCTACAGGAATTGCCTGTCTTTCGACCTGACCTTCACCGACGAGTCTGCTGAACGTATAGATATCCGCACCCAGCCCTAGAGAGAAGTTCTCCGTCGCCTTGTAGGCAAGGGTAGGCTTGATATCCAGAAGCGGAAGCGTGCTGAAGATCGTGGCCGTCCTGAACGGCCCATCGTTCGGCCAACGAGTCAGCGAGCCAAACGGAACAGTCAGGCCAATTCCGGCAGAAAGGTCGCCCAAGGCCGTCAACCCGAGGTCCTTCAAGTTCGCCGTGATGAACGTATGCGCGGGAGGAGGCCACGCCACAGTCCCGTTTCGATCGCCCTTTGCTGTCACCCCCGTCGGACCGGTGAAGTCTGTTGACCCTCCGGAAATCAGTGCCCCTGCCATGAACTGAAGCCCCTGCAACTGGGTCATCCCTGCCGGATTGTAGTGCAGGGCCGAGGGGTCGTCGGCTTGGGCTGCAAAAGCATTGCTCATTGCGGACGCGGCGGCTCCCTGCCCTTGAATACGGGGCACCTGTGCGGAGGCCATCCCAGGTAAGCACGGCAAGCACAGCCCTAGCATACACATCCACGACATCCACATCCGAAGAACTGATCCAGTCCTGCCCCAACACCTGCCCCAAACTCTCGTGGTCATACGCCTCCTCATCTCACTCACCCCGGCGTACTCAACTCCCCTGAAGACTCCGATGTCAGTTGCGCCAAAGGCCGAAACCAATAGTCTGCGACCCGTTGCAGCTCCTCGACATCGAACGGCTTCAGCAGATAGGCTTGCGCACCCATGCCGATCGCGCGAACCGCCAACTCTTTAGCCCCTGACGCCGTGACCATCAGAATCGGGATCTGCTGATCCCATCTTCGAATTTGCCGAAGCACATCCATCCCGTCCATAGAGGGAATCCCAATGTCCAGAATCATGCCCTCGAACGTCTCGGCCCGCACCGCTTCCACTGCTCGAACTCCGTCGACCGCCGACTGGACACGATACCCCATGGCCCGCAAACGATCCTGTAAGAGTTGAAGAATATCCGGATCATCATCGACAACCAGGATGCGAGGCGCTTCGGCCGATGCACGGCCATGCTGCATCGCTATCGTGGGAAGCAACGGAATCGTGAAGAACAGTTCCGCACCCTGCCCCGGTTCACTCCGCGCGACAATCGTCCCACCTTGTAGCTCCACCAACCTCCGCACGATCGACAAGCCCAAGCCCAGCCCTTTCAATCCACCCCGGGCCTGCTTGACTCGAAAGAATGGATCGAAAACTTGCTCAAGGAACTCCGGCGGAATACCCGGCCCGGTATCGCGCACGGAAACCCCGGCGAGTGTCTGGGTCTCTTGCCTCACCGTCACCATAATGCTGCCGTCCACCGGGGTAAACTTCACTGCATTCTGGACCAAGTTCGTGACGATCTGGATCAGGTGATCGCGATCCGCCCAGACCATCAGTGTGGCAGGAGGAGTGACCGCCTCTACTGTCTGCTGTTTGGCCTGGGCCAACAGGCGCAGTTGCTCGACCGCATCCGCCACACAATGCCCCAAATCGATCTCGCCGGGAACGAGATCCAACCTTCCGGATTGAATCCTCGTTCGATCCAACAAGTCCTCGATCATACGGATCAACCGGTTGGAATTGTCCAACATCCGTGACAAATAGCGCTGTTGTTTCTCATTGAGCGGCCCCGTTAATCCATCGAGCAGGTTTTGCAAGAACCCCTTGATCGAGGTCAACGGCGTCTTGAGCTCGTGCGAGACATGCGAGAGGAATTGAGACCGCAAGCGATCCGCCTGCTCCAGTTCAGCCGTGCGTTCACGCACTTTGACTTCGAGTCCCACGTTCAGGTCTTCAATTTGTTCATACGCAGAGGCAGTATCCAGTGCGATCGCGACTTGATGGGCGACTGTCATCATCAACTCAAGATCATCCTGCGTCAGACTGTGCGCCTGTATCCGATCCACCGTCAGGCTTCCAAGAATCCGGTCTTTGATTTTCAACGGGACGGCGATCCACGCCTTGGTCTGCGTCAGCAGAGCGAGCTGTTGGTTCAACGGATGCATGCGATCCCACACCGCCTGCACATCCCCAACCAACAACGGCTGGCCCTGCAACAGCACGAGGCCTTCCGGGCTCATGGGATCGGTGACGGGAATCTCACGAGCGCGCGCAAACGCCTGGATTTCAGGCGAAACGCCGAGCACTCGCGCATCCATGACGACCCGGCGGATCGGATCGTAGAATGAGATCATCGCCCGATCGTACTGCAAGTCACTGGTCAGAGCCTCCAACACTTTCTGCATCAGATCCTCTCGATCCAGCGTCGAGCTGAACAGCAATCCGGCTCTGTGGAGAGCCGTCAGCTGTGCCACTTTTCGGCGCAGTTCGACGCGCGTCTGCTCCTGCCCCAAATACGCTTCTCGCAATTCCTCATGCCGTAACTCCATGAACGTAATCTGCTCCTGAATCAACGCCTCGCGTTGCTGGCTCTCCAGACGAAGGTGGCGGTTGATCAGCACCCCTGCCACAAGCATGGGCGTCAATCCGAGAAGAATGACTTCGCCCAAGCTGACTGAGGAGTTCATCACGCGGAACCCCACGGCCAGAGTCAGACCGGCTAGCGCACCGCAGAACAACCACGTCACATGCCGTTGCGATGGTGTGGTGCCGGCCGCTGCATGGATTGGCGCCACCTCTACCCCTCGGTCTCCAACCGTCCCTTTGGACAAAGTATCCTCAGCCTGTTTGGACAAATGGGATACGTGTGGTCGAACCTGCGACGACCGGTCCTCTCCCGGTCCTGCCACCATCTGCCAGACTCTGTGACGCCATGTGCCCTGTCCCTTGACCTGCCATCGAATGGCCCATTGGCACCACTCGTCGTCATTCGCAATACAGGAGAGGTCCATCAAAGTGGCCGGTGGCAGGCCATGAACGCGAACCGGTACCGCCGCCATAATGCCTTGAGCAGCCTGACACATCAGCTGCGCGCACCGTCTTCGGTACGGGCCAAACTGACGAAGGGTACGGCCGGAAAACTTCATCGCCAGGATCGCGGAGGTCGGCCTCACCTCGACCACTCTAAATTCGACTGAACCGGACGCGAACTTGTTCCCGAAGTAGGGAAACATGCCGTAAATCTGCGCCAGCGAAAACGGCCGGGCAAGCACCTGCATGATTGAAGACGCCTTCTCCATCCCGCCCCGAAACACAAATCGAGGATCGCCGGCCATGCGCTCGCAGAACTCATACAAATAGGCCGTGAACTCATACGAGTAACTATTCCACGCATTCTTCAGAAACTCCGGCGTCACATGATAGACCGGATCTTTGATGCGCTGATTCAATAGGCGGCATAGGTCCTCTACCGCCTGACTCCCGGCTGAAGCTCCCCGCTCACGATCCAGCGACTTCTCGAGATAGACGACAACAGCCCTGATACTCATCCCGCTCAAATCTCTGATCGTGTGTCCCTGCTCGTCCAATCCAAACGGACGGAATTCCATGACCTCCCGCTCAAGAATCGTGCGATCTTTCGGCAAGAGCTGGATCCCCGCGTGAGGGGGACTCACTGCATCTTCCATCATGCCGGTCTTCATGTCGGACTCGTCCCCGTGAGGCTGCCTAGAAAGCGAGGTACGTTAAGACCCCCCAACGGACAAAATTCAGTGACCCACCGCCCAAGAATCGTGCGGTCCTTCGGCAAGGGCCCAACACAGGATTGAGTCTTGAGTTCGACCTCATCCGTCATACTATTGTTCATGTGTCACTCTTCTTGGTCATAACTCTGCCAATGGCGATGTACTCTGGCGCTAGTGATACGCACAAGGTTGGGTCAATCGCGGCCCATCAAATTTCGAGCCATTTGTCTCGCCGTCACCACCAGCGATTCTGCCGACTTTGCTGATACCATGCATGACACACCTCCACTGAAAACAAGCACCACTCTACGAGGGGCGGTAGTATATATAGGTAACCTATTACTTTCAAATACGAACAAATAATTTCCAGCGATTCGCGAAATTCTGGCATTTCGACTCCTCACCTTAAACAGGCAGGCTCGTCGATTCGGACTCGTGACCGTAAGGTAAGATGTGGACGCTCTACCAGCAGGCAGCGGAAACACCCTTTCAGCCCAGCGGAATTTCGAGGGCATGCACGTCTGGGACAAGCTCGGCCTGTCTGCTTATCTGGTCTGTCTGGTCTATCTGGTTAGTCTCATGCAACCAAATAAACCAGACAGACCGAACAGACCAAATGAACTAGACAGGCGGGGGGACTTTGCAGCAGCCTGCTAGACGTATGGGCAGGCTTAGTAAGAATGTTGTGCGATAGTGGGAAGAACAAACGAGAACTGCCTGAGAGATGAGCCCTTACCTGAAAACCTTCGGGAGAATCCGGAACGGTTCACCCCTCTTGAGATTAAAGAAGACCACTATTCAATGAGCAGGAGAATGGCCCTTCTGGCCATAGCAGTGCTTTAGTGCTTGATCGATCGCTTGAGTTTTTTTTCGACACTCGCAACCTTACTCTGTAAACGCCCCGCATGTCCTTTCCGATAGTCGACTTTGATCGTACAGGAAATACGACCACAATCTTTTCTCATCCGCTCATAGCATTGTTTGACGACGGCAAATACCTCATCCCACTCCCCTTCGAGCACCGTCCCCATCGGGTTCAATCGGTAGTCCACTCCGCTCTTATCGATAATGTCGAGCGAGCGCGCCACATACTTGCCTACGCTCTCTCCCTTGCCTAACGGCGACATACTGAATTCCAACAACACCATAGCGCTCCTCTCTCTGCTCTTCGCTTGACATTTTACGTCTCCAGCCCCTCACCCCTTACGCCTTACCCCTTACGTCTTGGCAGCCCGCTCGTCCAGCCAGACCTTCGGATACTGGACTTTGCCCAACAAGCGAAACCCATCCAACGCTTCACGCAACAAGGTCCTACGTTTTTCGAAGTCCGGCTCAGTCGCCTTCGTTTGCTCGCGAAGTTGGCCGAGCCACTCCACAAAGGCAGCAAACTCCTCGCCGAAGATTTTTTCCATATCCTCCTTCATGAAGCCTGACAAGGCCGGGGCAACCCCGCTCGTGCTGATGGCCACACGCAAATGCCCGCAGGCTACAACCGCCGGCATCGTCACTGTTGAGGATTCTGGCTGATCGATCGACCACAATAGACACTTCTTCTCTCGCGCCTTGGCGAATAACGCTCGGGAAAAATCCCGGTCCCCACGAACCATATTCAGCACCAGAATCGCACTTTCCAAGTCGGAATCGCGAAAATGACGCCCACGATGCAGAACTTTCGCCGACGCAGCCAAATCTTTTAGTGTGTCGTGTAAGGTCGGTGCCACAACGGTCACTTTCGCCCCGGCATCCAACAACCGTTGGGTCTTTTCCGCAGCCTCCTCGTCTCCTCCGAGCACAAGCACCGGGTACCCCTTCACATCGAGAGACAACGGAAAGCCAGAATTTGCAGCCATGATGGTTCCCCCCAATTCGATAGCGCTGCGTATCATACAACACCCTGTTTTGCAGCGTAAACCGCGCCTTCCCCTTTTCTACCGACCTCCGCTATAATGCGCGCTCAGATTTGTCCGTCGTTCGGGAAACAATTCCGGAACCTGTTGATCTGTTGTGTTCGGAATTCATCAGATCGACAGATCGTCAGTGTGGAGTGCTGGATGTGGTGGCCCGGTTAGCCCGGATTATTCATGAATGCCGTCGCGAGGCATTCGAGACCGAAGCACGCCGGGGCTTCTCGCAAGTAAGGCCGACGGAGGCGTACTTGCAGCCCGTCGCGGAGGCCGAGCGAGAGGATCGGACGACGTAGCAGGTAGTCATGAATAGTCCTGGCTAGATCGAGATGGGTAGGTAAGCCCGGCACAGTCAGGCGGCATCGAAGATCGCTATACAGCGTAATGTTGAATGTTCAATGGTGAATGCTTAATCAACGAGAAAGGATGGGCTGGCCAGAAAGCAATGTTGAATGGTAGATTTTGAATGTTTAATTGAGAAGAAGACCTACGCCCTGAGGACCCGACGAGAATCCGACCGAACATTTAACATTCATCATTAAACATTGGACATTACCAATTATGTTTCGGCCGGGTCTGCATCCAACTCCATATTCCAGTAGAAATAGTCACGCCAGCTGTCTGGTGTGTTCCGAATCCCGATGGTAATGGTCACAACCGGATTCCAGCGCGGCTTCACCGGCCTCTTCATGAGCCGCATGCCGGCTTCTTCAGGCGTCCGACCGCTTTTTTTGTTGTTACAACGCCAGCAAGCCGTCACGATATTTTCCCAGGTCTTTCGCCCACCCTTGGCTATGGGGACGACATGATCGAACGTCAGCTCTTCGGTTCGAAACTTGTGACGACAGTACTGGCAGGCGTAGCCATCGCGCGTAAAGATATTGATGCGGGAGAATTTGACCGCCCGGTGGACATCCTTGAGCCGGACCAGCTTGAGGAGCCGCATGACGGAGGGAAGCTTAATGGAGATCGACACCGCGTGGACCTCTCGGTCGTAGACCTCGAGGACTTCAACTTTGCCCTGCCAGAGGAGCGCGATCGCCTTTTGCCAATTGACGACCCGCAGAGGCTCGTACGTCGCGTTGAGCAGAAGGGTCATTTCCATGCAACAACCTCATTCCCCACCGAGGCTCCTTGTATGAGAGGGCCTAGGTTTAGTCTTGGAACGCGTACCCTTCTCTATGCCATAAGCCTCGGTCGAAATCAAGTTACTGACGGGTTTGAGGAACGTACCAATTGCTTCGGCCGCTCGGCCAAGAAGAAGGATTAGCGCCATGCCTGAATTTGTCACCGTCGCGACGGTAGGGGAAATTCCTCCGGGGACCGGACGGACCGTCGAAGTCCAAGGGGCCTGGATTGCTCTGTTTAATGTCGGCGGATCCTTCTACGCCGTCGACAACAGCTGTCCGCATGCGGGAGGACCGCTAAGAGAAGGCCATCTGCATGGCCACGTCGTCGAATGCCCGTGGCATGGATGGCGATTCAACGTACAAACCGGCGAACGACCAGAAAATCCGAGCATCACCGTCGCCTGCTGTCCCGTCCGGATCGAACGGAATCACATTCAAGTCTCGCTGCCGGAACACTTCACGTAGCAAGCTGCGGAAAAACCAATTCGGCAAAGCAAAATTTTGAAGGCCTGCATGTCAGATCAAGAAGTGAACTATCTCACAGGATCCTCAAAATGGCCGTCCAGCAAGGCCGCAGCCGATGGAAGCACCGGAGGCGTACCCTCTTGGGTACGTTGAGGATGCTTTCGACGCGAGAACGAAGCTGGCGGGCTGTTTCAGCATCCTGTTAGAACCGAGCGAGATCGGTGGTGGCCTATGGTTGATTCGGAGTCAGCTCGTGAAACGTAACCTGCACACTGCCCTTCCCGTTACCATCTTCCAACGAAATCTTAAACGGTCGCAGCAACCGCCCTGCACTTGCCGCACTCGTCGCGTCACCCTCGCCGATCGCACGGAAGTCCTCGTACTGAATCGTGGCTTCCACGGCACCAGTCTCCGTCAACCGATCTTCCCGCACGACGAGCCATGTCTGCCGTTCAAACCAGAGCCGACGGCGTATGACTTGTACGCCGCTGGAAGAAGGCCCGGACACATCCAGCCGGTCACGATCCTCGTCAGCCACAAGGACAGCCGTCTCGTCCTTCGCAATCGTACCGGTACCCAACAGACCACCCATCGCCCAGATGCTCAATTGAAAAGGCCTGGCGAGCTTGCCCATTTCGCTCATATCGGAGGGATTACCAGAAAAAACACGGCCCATCGTCGGTAACCGCAACGTAAACTGATCGCCCGTCTGCACGAATTCGAAGAGTTCGCTGCCGATCGCGGTGAACCCGCGCAGGCGCATAGCGTCTGGACGACGATAATACAAGGCTCCCTCTATCCGCGACGCGATCGGAATGATCCCGCCCCGCACCTTCGCACTGAAGAGACCCTTCATCGTCTGAATGTCCGCTTCCCGCTGACTCAGTAACCGCGTCAACTCCTCCACCGTCGCCTGCTTGAGCCCGACCTCCTGACGCGGCGGAAC
>JBKJZK010000526.1:0-3233 GCA_046715215.1 Nitrospiraceae bacterium | reverse complement strand
TTGAAGCCTGGCGCAGAGAATATAATGAGGAGCGGACGCACAGTACCATTGGGGATGTGACGCCCATGGAGTTCATCAAACACCATCGAGACAGAGCCCATGCCGCACAGGAGTTAACTTCGTTGGCCCTGGTGTAACAAACGGGGGAAGGTCAACAGACCAACGAGACCAGATGAACCAGATCCTCACCACGTGCCACGAAATGCAGGATTGCAAGACCTGACCCTCAGTCTGTTTTGCTCACTCTGTTTCCCAAGACCTGACCCTCAGTCTGTTTCCAGTCTCATTCGATGTAATCCCGCTTCTGCAGGTTGTGACGCGCGCACAGAAGCTGGACATTCTCGGCCGTGAGCGATGTACCACCTTTCGAGAATGGAACGATGTGATCAAAGTGTAGCTCGTCAGTTGCTTCACAAAGCCGACACTTTCCGCCGTCTCTTTGCCACACTTCAAGTTTGACTGCGGTTGGGATTATTCGGCGACGCTCTGCGTCCATATGAACTGGCTGAGCAAAGTCTTCGTCACCCTCCACCGCTACGAGCTTAAACTTGTAAACAACTCTATGCTCGTCACGCTCCTGCCAGGCGTCAACGAGATGAAAGACCCCATTATATGACCATATGCCCGAGCGAATCTTTTCATAGACGCGAACCCGCTCTGGGGCGCGTTTTCCGTTCTTAAACTTTTGCGCGGTTTCATGGAACTTCCCGTTTTGGGTAAGTTTCCCAGAAGGCAGAACCCCGGGCTGATCAACCACCTTTGGATTAGGGCAGGACGCGACTTGTGGAAGGTCGTGGCCCTCATAGATCAGCGTTGTCCCACCGTCTTCGAGGCGATCCCGATAGGGAGCACTAGGGCGTACCGACATCAAAATAACGGAATGATTACCGCCAAGGCCGAAATTCATTCCCCGCTGGAGACTGACGCCTTCGCGCCGACACATTTCGTTATGCGATAGAACGTTGTCGCTCATGTGTTGATTTGTGACGCCCAATTATGAAGTCTACCGTGGCGAGTCTACTGCAAAGTCGGAGGCGTATCCATTACTCCTGAGATGAGGTGGGAGCTTTGTGTAAGAGGGGAAGGTCAGAACGTGCCTCCAAAGAACTGATCCTGTTCCATCGCCAGACTTCCGAAGCCACCAGCGGGCGGAAGATCAGGATACAAAATACACGGTGAACTCTACGGGTGTTGCTGCGACCTGGCGGGTCAGCGTCCGGCCCGTGCCGCGACGGCGAAGTGGAAGAAATAGCGATCCAGGCTGGCCAGATCGCTACCGTATGCGGAGCCCCCGAACATCGCATCACAGAGCAGCTCGCGCACACGTGTGAGTTCTTTCCTGCGACCTTTCCAGCGGTCATCCCCTATAGTCAGGTCGAGCAGCTCTAACGCGCGGATAAAAGCCTTTTCAGAAAGAAGTGGATCTTTCCCGTGCCAGCGATGCGCACGCGCCACATCGCTTCCGACATTAGCCAGCTGTTCCACTAGCGGCAAGGTCTGCCATCGGCCGGCGGCGAGATTCGCATGGACGTGTGACATGCCGCTTACCCCTCGACCAATCGATTGACAATTGTGGTGACTGCGTCACGGATCTTCGCGCTTTCGACGTACCGGGAACGATTCCCTCCAGACGGGCGCACATTTATCATGGAATCGAACTCGACCCATTCCGGAACCGGACGCTCCGGGTAGAGGTTGATTCCCCATAAGTTTTTTAGCACAGATCCCTGATCTAGGAGAATCGCCTCCTCGTCAGAATGGAGTTCTCCACCGATCGCCATAATATCCTGTTCCACATCGACGACAGCCTTGACCATATCTCCGAACTGCTGCTTCGCCATTTCGTTCAGCTCGTGCCGGGTCACGGTATCCCGAATTATTTTGATTTCCATCATCCTTGCGCAACAAACCCCAGTCTACCGGTATCTCCGCACTGGGGAGAATAAGCACTCCAGCACGATTGCGGATTGCGCCCAGCCCTGTCAATAAGAAATTTCCATCGCGTCTGTTCGCGATGCGCTCATGAGGCGCCAGGGGGTTTCCATCGTGCGCGCCTCGGCCGACCACCGCCCATTGGAGGAGGGGCTTGAGGTGCCCCCAACGTGCGCGCGAGCATAGGGAGGTCAGGCCGCCTTTATCTTCCCTCTACTCCTCTTTTCCCTAGTATTGAAGGGAGTGGCCAAGGCTACCCTCGACTGCGCACTCCATTTCCCCCTCTCCCTGTATTGGAGGCAGGGCACCCATGTTGCTCCAATTGCGGCCGTCGAACGAGGCCCTTCGGAGGGCGCGAGTCGGAAATAAGGGGTCACGGAAATAAGGGGTCAGGTCTTGCAATCATACATTGCTCGTAACCGCGTATTTACGGACTAGCATGGGGCTGTGCGATCTTCGCTCCGAATGGGCTCAGGCTAGTGTCAACGCGTCTTTTACGCGCTGCACCTTGATCTTTCGTGTGTGTTTTTCTGCCTGCGCCAAATCGTAGGCGGCCTGCATCCGTAGCCATGTCTCCGCGCCGCCCCCAAAGGCTTTTTCGAGGCGGATCGCCATTTCGGCGGAAATTCCAGCCTTACCGCTAACCAGATTGTTCATGGCCTGCCTCGTGACACCCAGTACCTTCGCACCTTCCGTCACGGAAAGTCCCAGCGGTTCGAGACAGTCATGCCGTACCGACAGTCCTGGATGGGGAGGGTTTTTCATACGCATCATTGGGCTCCTTAATGGTAGTCGATGAGATCCACATCGTAGGCGTTGCCGTTCTCGAATCGGAAAATGATCCGCCAGTTGCCGGACACGGTTATGGACCAGAAACCGGCCAGCTCTCCCTTTAAAGGATGGAGCCTGTAGCCCGGTAGCCCCAAGTCTTGTACGGTCATTGCTTCGTTCAGCCGTGCCAGGATTCGGGCAATCTTATCAATCTGTGATGCTGGCAGCTTTCGGCGGTCATCGTTCTCGAAGAATCTTGCAAGTCCCTTGTGCCTTAAGTTTTCGATCACGCTGCCATCCTGCGCGATCCAGGCATATCTGTCAAGTATGACTTGACAATGGAGAAGGGTCTGGTTGCCTGAGCGGCCATAGGGCCTCGTATATTTGTTATTACCGAACCTGCGCTATCTCCTCTTTCTTTGTATTGGAAGGGAGACGCCCCGGCGCTTTCTCGCCTTCCATCTTCCATTGAGGGGGCGGCCTGGCGTTTTTCCAACGTGCGCGCGTCCAACGAGGGGAGTCCGCGACCG
>JBKJZK010000525.1:0-2823 GCA_046715215.1 Nitrospiraceae bacterium | reverse complement strand
GAACAGTACGATCTAGCGGTACTCTAAGGATTGTGGTTCCCGTGCGACGAGACCTATGCAGCCCTTCATACAGCCTGTAGGTGCGGATTCCTCCGCTGAGGTCGCGGGCCCTTCTTCGGGCCATCGCATGACACGGGTGGTGTTAGAGTCTTGGCTCCGTTTGCGGGCGATCGATGGAGTGGGAGACCTGACGGCCCTTCGGTTAGTTCGCGTCTGGCACGCTCCCGATGCTGTCCTGCGTGCCTCCCGTGATGAATTGATTCAAAGTGGATGCAGCCCGCAGTTAGCAGACGCGATACGACGCGGGCCTGATAGTTCCGCCTGCCGGAGCCTCGAACGGGAACTCAAGGCAATCGAGCGTGAGCGCGTTGAAGTTCGGAGCGTGTTGGATCCTACCTATCCCACGCGACTGAAGATGATTGCGGACCCTCCGCCGCTCTTGTACATCACAGGCACATTGACTGAGCAGGATGAGTTGGCGGTGGCCATCGTGGGTGCACGGCGTGCGACGGCAGCCGGACGTGCCATGACCGAAGAGTTGAGCCACGACTTGGCGGGAGTGGGCATGACCGTGGTGAGTGGACTTGCGCGCGGGGTTGATGCGGCGGCCCATCGAGGCGCGCTCGCCGCGCAGGGACGCACCATTGCGGTGCTGGGTTGCGGGATCGATCGGACCTATCCGCCGGAACATGAGGGGTTACGCCGACAGATCGAGGAGCGGGGGGCGATTCTGTCCGAGGTGCCCATGGGTGCGCCACCCCACAGTCATCACTTTCCTCGACGGAATCGCATCATCAGCGGGTTGTCCCTGGGCGTGATTGTGACAGAGGCGGCCATCAGCAGCGGATCGTTGATTACCGCGAGACTGGCCGCTGAACAGGGCCGAGAGGTCTTCGCAGTTCCTGGCTTTGTGAAGGAAGCTACCAGTCGCGGAACGAACGCACTGCTCAAAGAGGGTGGGGCCTTGATCGAACGCGCGCAGGATGTCATCGACGCGGTTCTGCCGCAGCTGGAACAGGCGCTGCGCCTGCGCCTGCAGCCTTCTCGAGAGAAGAGTGAACAACGCGATCATTTGGGCGAAGAGGAGCAGCGGGTGTATGATGCCCTGTCGTATGACCCGCTCACAGTGGACGACGTGATTGTCACCACAGGGTTGTCGGTGTCCACCGTGATGGCTTTGCTCTTGTCCCTGGAGCTTCGACAGCGAGTCAGACAGCTGCCGGGACAACGCTATCTTCGGGCGTAATCGTCGAACAGTTGCACAGTTTTGTATTATTTGATACGGATGAGAGGGTAGCCCTCGTATCGAACCGGAGTCTTCATGGCCAAGGCACTCATTATTGTCGAGTCCCCGACGAAAGCACGCACCATCAGCAAGTATCTTGGGCGAGGCTATACCGTCATGGCTTCGGTCGGCCATATTAAGGATCTTCCCACCAGCAAGCTGGGCGTTGACCTGGAACATGATTTTGAGCCGCAGTATGTGACGATCAAGGGAAAATCGAAGGTCTTGGCGGAGATTAAGAAAAAGGCGGAAGAGGCTGATAAGGTGTTCCTCGCGCCGGACCCTGACCGAGAAGGCGAGGCCATCGCGTGGCACCTCGAGCAGGAACTGCTCGGCAAACCCAAATCCAAATCCAAGAAACAAACAGAGGGCAAGGTCTTCCGGGTACTTTTCAACGAAATCACGGAATCGGCCATCAAGCGCGCGCTGCAATCGCCTGGGCAGGTCGATATGAAGCTGGTGAATGCGCAGCAGGCCCGCCGGGTGCTTGACCGGATTGTCGGATACCAAGGCAGCCAGCTGCTCTGGACCAAGGTGCGCCGCGGACTCAGTATGGGCAGGGTTCAATCCGTGGCGATGCGTTTGATTTGCGAACGTGAACAGGAACGGGAAGCGTTTCGCGCGGAAGAGTACTGGTCTATTGCGGTGGTGCTGTCCGGGACCAACCCCCCTCCGTTCGAAGCCAAGCTGCACAGCATCAACGGACAGGACGCGTCGATTGCGACCGAGACCGATGCCCAGCACATCGTCGAAGCCATTCAAGGAAAAGCGTTTGTCGTTGACTCGATTGAACGAAAAGAAAAGAGACGGAATCCTGTCGCGCCCTTCATCACCAGCCGACTCCAACAGGAAGCTGCGCGCAAGCTGCATTTTTCATCGAAGAAGACGATGACCCTGGCGCAGAAGCTGTACGAAGGGATAGAAATCGGGGTGGAAGGCCAGACCGGGCTCATTACCTACATGAGGACGGATTCCCCTCGCATTTCGACCGAGGCGATGACCGAAGCGCGCCAGGTGATTCAGGAACGCTTTGGCGCAGAATACTTGCCTGCCACGCCGAACGTGTACAAGACGCAGAAGGCGGCGCAAGAAGCACACGAAGCGATTCGTCCCACGTCAGCGGCGCGCGATCCTGAGTCTATCAGACAGTACTTAGAGCCGGATGTCCATAAGCTGTACCAGTTGATCTGGAATCGGTTTATCGCGTCGCAGATGGTCCCTGCGATCCTCGATGTGACTCGGGTGGAGTCGAGTCCTATCAAGACGAACGAGAAATTTCTTTTCCGATCAACCGGCACCGTGGTGAAGTTTCCCGGCCATACGATTGTCTACATGGAGGGGATCGACAAGGAGCTCTTCGCGCAGAAACAAAAAAGCGAACAGGAGGTCGAGGACGAGGCCGAGCGCCAGCTGCCTCTGCTCAGCGAGGGAGAGCAGCTGCGGCTCGTATCCCAGGAGGGACAGACGGTTCCCGGCGTGCTTTCGAAACAACACTTCACTCAGCCTCCGCCTCGGTATAACGAAGCCTTGCTGATCAA
>JBKJZK010000524.1:0-2450 GCA_046715215.1 Nitrospiraceae bacterium | reverse complement strand
ATATCAGCGACTGGGCGGCGAACCGGCCAATCGAGCCGTCGGGGATGATTTTGTTTGGCTGGTCATGACCGATAGCCGTATCAAAAACCGCGCATGACGAGTTCGATGCGCTGGTCGGCGATCTGGTCACGACCGTGAACAAGTTTAAGATCGGTTCGCGTGGGCAATCCGAGTTGGTATCTGTGTTGAGCCCCATGAGGCTAGACATCGTCGAGAGACGATAACCACCATCAAGAAAAGGAGGTGCGAATGACGATAAGGAAGGTCGGGCTGTCGGTCGTGTTGATGGTGTCTGTCCTGATTCTTTCAGGAGGAATGGCCTACTCTGATGACGCCCCTCCACCCTTGCCCACGGTCCCGGCCGACTATGCCGACAAACATATGCCGGCTGGAGGGTGGACGGATCCTAAGGCCATCGCGGAGGGAGCGAAGATTTACACCGGCGAAGCCAACCCGCTAGTCAACTGTGGCAGCTGCCACGGCAAGGACGGTCAACCGGTGAAAAAGGGGGCGCGGGATCTTCGTGATCCGAAGAACACCACCCGTTTCTCGGACAGCTTCTGGTTCTGGCGAGTGTCGGAAGGTATTCCGAAGACGAAGATGAAGGCCTGGAAGCAGTTCCTCTCGGAGGAGCAGATCTGGCAGGTAATCGCTTACGAGCACCAGTTCTCGCACGGGGGCAAACCAGCCGAACACACGGATTACAAACCCTAACCAGGAGGCAAATTCGAATGCCCTGATTAGGGGCTAAATCATTCGGTACGTGCCAAGTAGATGATAGAAGAGACCGTCAGAGCAATCCAAAATCAAAGGAGACTGCGATGTCTATTAGTTTTTCGCGTAACGTGCGTAATGCCGGATTGATCAGCGCATTTGTCATTGCTCCGTGTCTTGCCATCAATCCAGGATTGGTGTCGGCGGCGGAGACCATCAAAGCCCAAGTGACGACCGCACCGAATGTTCCCCCTCCAATCACACGAACAGCGCCTGCCAACGTCTTGGTTGAACTTGAAGCTCACGAGTGGGTCGGTAATCTTAGCGACGATAACAAATATAAGTTCTGGGGATTTGGGCCCGCAGGAGGAACTGGAACCGTACCAGGGCCCATGATCCGAGTGATGGTGGGGGATACGGTTGAAATCCATTTGAAGAACAACAAGGACAGTAAGGAAAGTCACAACATTGACTTTCATGCGGTCACTGGACCAGGTGGCGGAGCAGCAATGCTCAATACCGAGCCAGGGGAGGAAACCAAGTTACGGTTTAAGGCCCTCAATGCTGGCCTCTATTTCTATCACTGTGCCACCGCGTCTCCATCCATTCCTGAACACATTGCGAATGGAATGTACGGCGCGATCTTAGTGGAGCCGGTTGGTGGGCTTAAGAAAGTGGACAAAGAATTTTATGTCGTGCAAAGCGAGTTTTACACCAAGCCTGGTAAGAAGGGCGATACCTTGGAGTTTTCGTTCGAAAATGGGTTAGTGGAGCACCCTTCCCACGTGGTGTTTAATGGAATGGCTGGCGCGCTTATCAAAAATCCTCTGACAGCCAAGGTGGGAGACACCGTCCGAATGTTCTATATCAACGCAGGACCGAACCATGTCGCGTCGTGGCACATCATCGGCGAGATATTTGACAGGGTGTACCCCGAGGGTGCCTTGATTTCGCCTCCATTACAGAACATCCAAACCACCGTCGTGCCTGCGGGTGGCTCTTCTATGGCGGAATTTAAGGTCGAAGTGCCTGGAACCTATCTCAATGTGGACCACTCCATCTTCCGCATTGCCAAAGGCGCCGTTGGCCTACTGAAGGTAGAGGGCGCAGAGAATCCTGACATCTACAAAGGCCTGAAGTAATCTACGGGCAGGTTACAAGGGTGATTTCAAAAGACAGCGGGCCCCAATAATACAGTGACGGTCAGGGCGTCGCGGTCCTAAGAGTCGCATCAAAGTAACCCAATCTGAGAGAGGGAGAGGCTTCGCCTCTCCCTCTCTCTTCGTCTTAGGATGGCTAGCAGAGATCATAATGAATTGGAGAAAGAGAAGCGCAATGAGTTGAGGAATCTCAACGCGTGGCCGTGACGGTGCTGGGAGGACCATGCAGGTGGTCGCATCGGCCGAAGAGAACCAGGTATTCTTCCGAGCGTGGGCTTCTTGTGCATGGCTTATTCCAACCCAGCACTGCTGTATCACCCCTAGCCTCAGGCGATTTAGCCAGTCCCACACCCGGTATCGGTGGAGCACTCTCTAGCGCGGTTGCCGTCCGCCAACGCAAGGGCTGACCTTCCCCCGATTCCGTGGACACCCGGTTAAGCCACCGCCGTTCTCGCTTCGAACTCGGCCGGGGAATAGTAGCCGAGTGTGGAGTGACGACGCAGCCGATTATAGAACACTTCGATGTACTGTGTGCGGTATTGGCGATGATAGATGAGCTCTCGCTTCAGTGTGCCG
>JBKJZK010000523.1:0-5000 GCA_046715215.1 Nitrospiraceae bacterium | reverse complement strand
TCCCAGGAGTTCCAATTCGTCGAGCTTCCTGATGCCTTCTGTACTGGGAGCAGTATGATGCCGCAGAAGAAGAATCCAGATGTGCCGGAATTGGTGCGGGGCAAGACGGGACGTGTCTATGGCCACTTGGTCAATCTGTTGACGACCCTCAAGGCCCTGCCGTTGAGTTATAATCGAGATCTTCAGGAGGATAAGCCGGCGCTCTTCGACGCCCTCGATACCGTGGTCGCGTCGGTGGAGGTCTTGACAGAATTGATGCGCCGACTCACCTTGAACCGGGACGTCCTTAAGCAGGCGGTTCAGGGTGGTGGTATGCTGGCCACGGAGGTTGCGGACTATCTTGTGACCAGAGGAGTACCTTTTCGCGAAGCGCATGCAATCACGGGCCGATTGGTGCGGGCCGCATTGGAGCAAGGCCGTGAACTCACGGTCTTCTCGCTCGAGGAGCTGCGGACATTCTCCGAGCGAATTGAAAAGGGCCTGCTCGCTCGGTTGACAGTCACTGCCGCTATCGACCGGAAGTCTCAGGTGGGCGGAACTGCCCGAACGCGAGTGGAGCAGCGCATCAAAGAGCTCGAGCGGATGCTCTCGTGAAGATGCGGACGCCGAGTGCGACAACCATCGTGGCGGGCGTGACGATAGGAATGTTGGTGGCCTGCGGGGTCGTGGGGTCGCCCGTTCCTCCTGAAAGTGTCGGTGTGAATCCGACCATTGAGCGGCAGAAAACGTTAGAGGCGCTCGAGGAAAAACAGCGTGAGGCCGCAGCGGCAGCCGAATCCCCCGAGCCACAACCGGACCCAATGCTACAGGGGCAGGATGTCAACCTTCCCCCGTTACGACCGGTGGAAACCCGGTAAGGTTGAAACCGCCATCTGCTGGACCTGTGTAGCTGGATAAAGTTATACTGAAGTCCGTTGAATGCTGACGCGGGCCTCACTCCGTGGGATACCTCACGGTAGTGATACCCAAAGAAACTACCGTGAGAACAGACCCAAGGTAACGGACAATATGCCATGGCGAGATTGAAGGCGAATTCGGGGGCACAGTAGCTGTGCTCCAGAAGAGGGCGCATGAGGAGAGTACGCGGAGCCGCAGTCCGCTCCGACGAAGAAGGTAGCGTGAGACAACCAGGGGAGCCGCTCAGAACATTATCAACGAACGTATTGACAATCTCAGCCGGATAGCCGGATAGAGGTGAGGAGGATCAGTTCATGGACCTTATTCAACCCATGCGGCAGAGTCAGTCCGTTGGGCAGGCACCAACGGCTAAGCACGCACCAGGCAAGCGGCTGTTGCTGGTCGATCCCTATCCGCGCAATAACCCCTATCGGTTGACCGCGTCGGAACGACGCGCGGTGTGGTTTCCCAAGCTGAGCTTGCCGGTGATCGCGGCCTACACGCCGGAGAATTGGGAAGTAAATCTAGTCGATGAAGCGGTTCAAGATATCGATTTCGACTATCCTTGTGACATGGTCGGCCTCTCCATCATGACCTGCTATGCCCCTCGCGCCTACGAGATCGCAACGGAATTTCGCAAGCGGGGCAAGACGATCGTCATGGGGGGCGTCCATCCCACATACTGTCCTGACGAAGCTCTTCGGTATGCCGACGCGATCGTCTGTGGAGAAGCCGAAGATCTCTGGCCACAGCTGGTCGCGGACTATGAGGCGGGAATGATGCAGCGCATGTATAAGATGACATCGTTCCCCTCGCTGGAGCGCTACAAGAGCCCCCGCGTCGAATTGCTGAGCCCCGACTCGTACATGACGAGACAGTGTAGTTTCACGACCAGAGGATGTCATTTCGACTGCGAATTCTGTAGCGTATCCCCGTTTAATGGAAAGACCACGCGGCGCCGGCCGGTGCCGGAAGTGATCACGGAACTTCGAAATGTTCAGCGATGGATTCGCAGTGAATTGGTCGAGCGATTGCGCGACGAGCCGATGTGGAACGCCTTCGTCACCGCGCTTCGGATTCGGGTAGGGATCGAAGACGGCAGCATTGTCGCGTTTGTCGATGACTTGCACAACAGCAACCGTGCCTATTGTCGTGAGCTCTGGGCCGCGCTGAAGCCGCTCAAGATTAAATGGGGCTGCCAGTCCACGATGTTCCTGGCTGACGACGAGGAGATGGTCAAGCTTGCGGCCGAGAGCGGCTGCGTATCGGTCTTCGTCGGGATGGAATCGCTCGATGAAGACGCTCTGGATGAAACGAATAAGCCGTTTAACCGAGTCCAGAAGTTCTCCCGGGAGATCAAGATGTTCCACGATTACGGGATCATGGTGAATCCCGGGATCGTGTTCGGATTCGACAGCGACGATGTGTCCGTGTTCGAGCGGGCCGTCGACTTCTTGACGAAGAATCAGGTGGAATTGGCTTACTTTAATGTGCTGACGCCCCTTCCTGGTACGGCGTTGTTCGACCGCTTCGAAAAGGCCGGTCGTATCTTCGATAGAGACTGGGCGAAGTACGACGGCAAGCATGTGGTGTTCCAGCCAAGCCGGATGACGACCGAGCAACTACAAGACGGCTTCCACTGGGCCAACCACCAATTCTATTCGCTCCCTTCGATCTGGAAACGACTGTCGGGCACGAGTCAGCGGCTTATTCCACGATGGGAGATGAATCGAGAGTTTCGGAAGTTGGTCAAGCGAACTTGCCCCAAAGGTTCCCTGTCACCGCTCGCGGGGGTGTTGAAGAATCTCCAAGCGAAGCTCCCGGTGTTGGACAAGGAGCAATTGATTCCTAGCGCGCTGCATGCACTGAAACAGGCCTTCGATCCGAACGCGCTCTCGGCACAACAATTGACGCTCCACATCAAGGCCAAGCGGCATGACAAGTTTGCTGCTCTCTTCGTCGATCTTGAGGGTACCCTCGATCGCTTGAATGCTCTGGAATTGATTAAACGGATCAAGGAAGCGGCCAATCAGGCACGCATGGACATCATCGTCAACTTCGAGCACCTCAAGCTGGCGACGCCCGACGCCCTCAAGGCATTGGTGGATTCAGACGCGATGAAGGTCGCGATTCCGCATGTGCGGGTCCGCTTTCTCAAGTTCAAGGATGCGTTCGAGTCCTCCTTGCAAGGCTTCTCACTCGCAGGCTTGCAGGGATTCTCGCTCGTAGGCCTCGAGCATCTCAATGAAGATTCGCAGGATGCATAATTTCGAATATCGACATGGCGAACTCTATTGCGAACAGGTGCCGGTCAGCCGGATTGCGAAAGAGGTCGGTACGCCTTGCTACATCTACAGCTACGCAACCCTCGTTCGTCATTTCCGGGCGTATGATAGAGCCTTCAAGAGTGTACCCCATGTGATTGCATTCGCCATGAAGGCCAATTCCAATATCGCGATCCTCCGTCTCATGGCAAAGGAGGGGAGCGGGGTGGATATTGTGTCCGGCGGTGAACTCTTTCGGGCGCTCAAGGCAGGTGTCCCCTCCTCAAAAATCGTATTCGCGGGCGTCGGCAAGAACTCTGAGGAGATTCGCGAGGCCTTGAAGGCCGACATCCTCATGTTCAATGTCGAATCTTCGGCTGAGCTGCAGGCAATTAATGAGGTAGCGGCTTCCGTCGGGACCAAGGCAAGGGTCGCCCTGCGCATTAATCCCGACATCGACCCGAAAACGCACCCCTACATTTCTACCGGTCTCAAGAAGAGCAAGTTCGGGATCGCCGCCGATCGGGCCCTCGAAGAATTCACCCTGGCGTCCTCACTCGCCAACATTGATGTCGTCGGGGTTCATAAGCATATCGGCTCGCAGTTGACGGAAGTTACGCCGTTCGTCGAAGCCGTGAAGAAGGTGGTGAAGCTGGTCGAAGCGTTGAAGGCTCAGGGCATCGACATCCGGTACGTCAATATCGGCGGCGGGCTTGGCATCACCTACTCGGACGAAACGCCACCGCTGCCGCAGGACCTTGCGGATGCCGTATCGCCACTCCTGAAGAATTTGAATGTGACCCTCATCATGGAGCCGGGTCGCGTCATCGTCGGCAACGCCGGCATTCTCGTGACGAAGGTGTTGTATCGGAAGGACGGCGAAGCGAAACGGTTTATTATCGTCGATGCGGCGATGAACGACCTGATCAGACCGAGCCTCTACGGGGCCTACCACGAGATTCGTCCCTTGTCCGAGGCGGTGTTGCAGCGGACCAAGCATCAGGTGGATGTTGTCGGCCCGGTCTGTGAGTCCGGCGATTTTCTGGCGAAGGACCGGTCACTGCCGGAGGTCAACCCGGGCGACATGCTTGCAGTGATGAGTGCTGGGGCCTATGGATTTGTGATGGCCTCCAATTACAATTCGCGACCACGGGTACCGGAAGTCCTGATCAAAGACGGGGAGATCCACGTCATCAAGACCAGGGAAACCTACGACGATTTGGTGAAGGGCGAAACAATTCCGGTATTTCTCGACTGAAGATTGGGCGGGACGGACGCATTGTTGACAAAGGAGTCACATGTTTACAGGTACATTGATTGCCATTGTGACCCCCTTCAGGAAGGGTAAGGTTGATGAGCGGGCCTTCGGCGACCTGATAGAATGGCAAATTGCCAACGGGACGAATGGGATTGTGCCCTGCGGCACCACCGGCGAATCCGCCACCCTCTCACACCAGGAACACCACCGCGTAGTCGAATTAACCGTCGAGGTGGTCAATCGGCGCGTCCCCGTGATTGCCGGGACCGGCTCCAACAGCACGGAAGAAGCGGTGTCCCTCACGAAACACGCCAAGCAGGCAGGGGCCGACGGGGCGCTGCTGATTACGCCCTATTACAACAAACCGACGCAAGAAGGGCTGTACCGACATTACAAAGTGATAGCGGAGTCCGTGGATCTTCCCCAGATCCTGTATAACATTCCAGGACGGACTGGCGTGAACATGTTGCCATCCACTGTCGCAAGGCTTTGTGGGTTACAGAGCATTGTCGGGATCAAAGAGGGGAGTGGGTCAGTCCAACAGGCCTCTGAGATTGTGCATACGTGTGGAGATAGGATGA
>JBKJZK010000522.1:0-3752 GCA_046715215.1 Nitrospiraceae bacterium | reverse complement strand
AACATCGGGGTCTTCGACCGCAGCGCGCCGTTGCCGACCGGCGGTCATATCGAACAATCTGATGCGACGAGTTGGATGGGCATGTATTGCCTCAACATGCTCTCAATCGCGTTGGAACTGGCCCGAGACAATCGGGCGTATGAGGACGTCGCCAGTAAATTCTTCGAGCACTTCGTCTACATCTGCCGGGCCATGAACAACATCGGCGATGAGAAAATCGAGCTGTGGAACAAAGAAGACGGATTTTTCTACGACGTGCTGCATCTTCCGGACGGACAGACGCTTCCCTTGAAGGTCCGGTCACTCGTCGGGCTGATCCCGCTCTTTGCGGTTGAAACGTTAGATTCTGAGCTGATCGACAGCCTTCCCCGGTTCAAACACCGCATGCAGTGGTTCATTGAAAACCGGCCTGACTTCAGCGCGCATGTGGAAACCCAATCACATGACGGAGGGGTTCGGCGGTTTCTCTCGCTGGTCCATCGAACGAGGCTGAAATCGGTTCTGCGCTACATGCTGGATGAAGAAGAATTCCTCTCTCCGTACGGTATCCGCGCCCTCTCGCGCTACCACAAAGATCACCCTTATCTGCTCTCGGCGATGGGCATGGACTATCGAGTGGACTATGAGCCGGCTGAATCGAGCACGGGGCTCTTCGGCGGCAATTCAAACTGGCGTGGCCCGATCTGGTTTCCCGTCAACTATCTGCTGATCGAATCGCTCCAGAAATTCCATTACTTCCTTGGCGACGATTATACAGTCGAATGTCCGACCGGCTCTGGTCGGACCATCCCCTTGAACGAAGTCGCCGCGGAATTGTCACGCCGGCTCACCCACATCTTTCTCCGCGACCAAACCGGGCGACGTCCCGTCTTCGGAAGCGCCGCCAAGTTCCAGGAAGATCCCCTCTGGCGAGACGCGCTCCCCTTCTATGAATACTTCCATGGAGACAACGGCGCCGGCATCGGCGCGAGTCACCAGACAGGCTGGACGGGATTGGTGGCGAAGCTGATTCAACAGTCAGGGGAATAGGGGAGCCTATGGCAAATGGCCGATAGCGCATAGCAGGAAACTCTCTCTTGCCATCGGCCATAAGCCATGCGCTCTTAATGAAAGGGCAGCCATGAAGGTGGTTACATCCCGATCGTTTCGATCAGCTGCATGTCTTCAGCGGTGAGGGTGAGCTGTTCAGCCTGGAGATCATCTTTCATATGTTGCGGGTTCGTGGTGCCGGTCAACGGAAGCATCCCGACCTGCATCGCAAACCGAAAGACGACTTGTGCAAGACCGGTCCCTAACCGTTGGGCGATAGCCCGAATGCCTGGATCGGCAAAGACTTCTCGATTGGCAGTCAGCAGCGAGAAGCCTTGATAGATAATCCCATGGGCTCGGCAGATCTCCCGCACTTCTTTATCCCATCCGAGTGAGGCATAACAGCGGTTTTGCACCATCATGGGTTTCACCGCCGCCCGGGCACAGAGCTGGGTGAGTTGCCCAGCCGTGACAATGCTGATGCCGATCATTTTCGTTTTCCCCGACCGATAGAGCCCTTCGATGGCGGCCCACACCTCCCAGTCCGCGTCCCCCAATCCCTGCCGCTGATAGGGCCCGTGCAACACATAGGAGTCCAGATACTCGGTGTGCAAGTGGGCCAATGAGCTATCGAAGGACTGTGTCACTTGGGTGGTGAGATTGGCCGAGGCATCGTAGGGGGTACGATGGTCCTGGCCATTCGTCGGCGTAAACTTGGTTTGAAGAAAGAGGCGATCTCGGGCGACCCCTTGCTGCGCGAGGGCCAGCAGGGCCTCCCCCACCAGGGCTTCCTGGTAATGGATCAGTTGGTTGGCCGTATCGATGGCTGTGAAGCCTGCCGCCACGGCTAACTGCACCAGTTGCGTCGTGGCTTCTTTCTTCCACGCCGTGCCGTACATGAACGAAGGAACCGGCACATTGTTATAGGCGGTCAAGGGCATGATGTGTTCTCCAAGACAAATAGACCGCTGTTAACCCGCATATTCATGAACGTTTCTGCTGCAATCGCCAATGTTCGGCCAGAGGCACGGGGCCAGAGGCTAGGGGTTGCTTCTATACGATTTCTCGACGAACCGTCATGAAAAATGCAGGTTAACCAGGATTATTCATGAATGCCGTCGCGAGGCGTTCGAGACCGAAGCCCGCCGGGGCTTCTCGCATGTACAGCCGACGAAGGCGTACTGGCAGTCCGTCGAGGAGGCCGAACGAGAAAAGCCCCGTCGGGCGAGATGATCGGACGACGTAGTAGATAGTCATGAATAGTCCTGGTTAAGGCCCGGTGTGAGACGACGTACGGTTGGCGGTGCTCTGCAAATCCATATCGAGCAGGACCGCACTACCGGGTTCCTTGGGATCGAGTCGGATCGGCATCCGATCGACAATCAGTTTGACCAAGGGCACCGCGACGATGTGCGGAGCCTTGCCAGAGGGATTGGAATAGAGCCCGAGCCGGACATTCTTTGGCCGCTGGCTCGGGGTCAGCTGAGGCTTGAGGTGTGCCTCCACGAATCCCACCAGCATTCCACTGCCATCGTTGAGCTTATGAATCTCGTAAGCATTGGAGACTGGCGGCATCTGTTCCAACGGGAGATCCGGACTCTGCGTGATCAAGGCCAATCCCAGGAGCTTTGGGGTAATAAAGCCAAAACTTCCCGTTGGCGCGACCGAGAAGCGGATCACCGAGGTGGAGGAACTGAGTTCAGACACTCCGTTTTTGGCCCTCAATCGATGACGTAACTCCCCTTCACTCCCGGCCGTCTCGATAACGACCACCGCCGGTGCAGCTTTTTGCACGGGGAACACCTCCGTCTTGCCTCCTTGAGCCGCGTCGAGCGAGGCCGGGCCGAGGCTCATGAGGGTCATGACAAGCAGGAGGCCGGCGATTAGGTAAGGGGCGGGCGTGGGTCGAGTTGATCGAGAAACTGTCTCAGACATAGGAGCTCGTTCTCCTTGTATGGCGATTACATTGACGCATGATTGTAAGAAGGTGGTTGTCGAAAATCAAACCGGATTTGTGAGGGCTGGCACGGCGCGAAATGGGGACGCTTCCCCGTCATTATCGACAAAGCTGAGCCAGGTTGAGAAATTGGTTCAGAAGACAGGGCTGAGGACCCTCGATGCCCCGCATGTCGCATCCGCACTCACGTGTCAAACTGCCTCAGCCTGACCGTTCCCTTCATCACCGCTGATGTCAGGCAGCGTGAGGCAGCAGAGAGTCTCGCCCTCAATTTGATTTGGATTGAATAAGAGTCGCCACGCGCCGCGAAACGGCGGGCTGAGGCATTTCTTCGCCACCTGATGTTGGATTGCAAGACCTTGCCTTCAATCTTTCGAAACCAACTCAGTCATTCGAGTCAGATCCCGCGGAGCGTGACGGTGACGTTCTCTCTTCTTTGCCGGTTTGTCGCGGCCGCGTATAGATGATTCTCGCGCCCGGCTTGAATGTGAGGTAGTACCATATCCATTCCGACATCACCCGCACGCGACTGCGGAACCCGATTAGAGAGAAGATATGAACCACGCACCAAAGCAGCCAGGCGACCAGTCCAGATAGGCGCAATTGGCCGAACTGGGCCACGGCTTGTGCGCGTCCAATGGTAGCCAACATGCCTCGATCCGCGTAGACAAACGGCCGTCGCTGCTCCGGAGCGGTCTCCTCACGAATGAGCCTCGCGACATAGCGGCCTTGCTGCACGGCGACGGGAGCTAATCCCGGCAGGGGG
>JBKJZK010000521.1:0-2978 GCA_046715215.1 Nitrospiraceae bacterium | reverse complement strand
GATAACGCGGTTCAGGTGATTCAAGCCGGTCAGAAGGCTAACCCGGACAGCGAGTAATTGCACCTGCTTCTGGCATCGGCCTATGCCACTCAAGGCCAGATCGATCCTGCTATCACAGCGTATGAAGGAGCGTTGCGACTGAATCCTCGTAACGTGCTGGCTGCGAACAACCTGGCTGTCTTGCTGGTCGATTACAAGGGAGATCCACAGAACTTACAGAAAGCCTTTGCCCTCAGCCGTGATTTCGAGAAAGATGTGCCGCATCCGCTGTTGTTGGATACCCTGGGATGGGTACGGTTCAAGATGGGGCAACAGGAAGAGGCGCTTCGTCTCATGAAGGGTGCGATCGCCAAATTACCGGAAGTCCCCACGCTGAACTATCATCTCGGGATGGCCTACTACCAGGATGGAAAGACGTCTGAGGCCCGTGTTCACCTCTCGAAGGCACTGAAGAATGCTGAGGCGTTTCAGGGGCGTCAGGAGGCTGAACAGATTCTGTCCAAGATGAGGGGATAAGAAAGAGGTTATGGCTAGCAGAATGTTGAAAAAGTCACCCGTCTCACCCTCCCGACCCTGGCGCGCCGAGACGCGCCTATTCCCATGCATCGTTCTCGCATCGTTCAGACTCTCAACGGGGACCCGGCCGCCTCACCACTCGGCGGCGCGCACAGACTTGGTGCTCCTTATTCGTCGCACCGTGCGCCCCAGAGGGTACGCCTCGGCCCTTCACTCGCTCCGGCCTTGCTGGACGAACTTTTGGAACATCCTGCTGGGTATTCTCTCATTGCCCCAGACTCGCGGACCATCGAATGTCCTTCGTGCCACTCGCCGCATGACGATGCTTGTCCTGCTTTTCTCAGTGCTGGTGGGAGGCGCACTGTCTCACAGTTCCAGTGCCCTGGGAGCCTCTCCAACGGCGGCAGAGGCCGACCCAGGCTATCGCCTTGGAGCGGAAGATATCATATTAGTTTCCGTGTGGAAGGACGAGCATCTCACCAAGGAAGTTGTAGTGCGTCCGGACGGGGTGTTTTCCTTCCCCCTTGTCGGCGATGTGCAGGCCGAAGATCGAACGGTCGATGAGATTCGTGCTGATCTTGTGAAACGGCTGACCAAATACATTCCGAATCCGAATGTGTCAGTGGCGGGCATGAAGGTGCTGAGCTACAAGGTCTATGTCGTCGGGCGTGTCACCAAGCCGGGAGAGTATTTGATTGGCCACTATACCGATGTGCTCCAGGCGCTGAGTTTAGCCGGAGGGTTGACACCCTTTGCTGCAGAAAATGACATCAAGGTCATCAGACGGATCAAAGGACAACAACGGACGTTTCCCTTTCGATATGGCGATCTTCGGAAAGGGAACGTTCTGGAGCAGAATATTCTCCTGCAGCGTGGCGACGTCGTTATGGTCCCGTAAAAATATTGAAACAGTTCAATCATCTTGTTTTTTTAATGTTCATGTTTATGTTGAGGTCTAGTGGAAGGTTCAAGGTTGAGCCAAAGCTCGGAAAAATGGGCAGAACTCTCTTCAACCTCGACCTCAGCCTCAGCCTTATCTTCACGCGGCTGTGGTGTCTCTATCAAATTGTCGTTCTAGTTGGGTTGTTCTTTGGAGTGCAACTGTCAGCGGTTTTGGCCGCTGAGTGGGCGGTCTTGCCGTCGATCGGAGTAAAGGGCGTGTACAACAGTAACTTGATTTTGACTCCTCGCCCGCACGATGCAACTTATGGCTATTGGGTGTCGCCGACGGCTGAGCTTGCCGGCAAAACGGAGCGTCTTGAGGTCACTGGCCGGGTCGCTGCCGACTTCGTATCTTACTATGGGGGAGAACAGAACAATTTTACCAATATTCACTTGCCATTAAACGTTCGTTATAAAACTGAGAAGGATCTGCTGGGCTTTTCCGGCGGGTTCATCCGTGACAACACGCTGGGGAGCGAACTGCTGACCACCGGCTTGGTCCTGCGCTTTACACAACGGAACCAATGGACAGCGAATCCATCCTGGACCAGGAGCATTACTGAAAAGCTGTCGTTCCAATCCAGTTTTCATTTATCCCACACCACCTATGAGAATGGCCTGCGTCTTGGCCTGGTAGACTATCAACTCTTTGGAGGCTCCGGCGGGTTGCTCTACCGATTAACCGAACAGGATCAGATCCAATTGTCCGGCTCGTACGTTAATTTCCATACGACCAACGCACCCTCGCCATTTCGCGCCAGCTTTCCTGGAGTCAACCTCAGCTTGACCCATGCCTTCACAGAAACTTTGACGGGAACGGCATTCGGTGGACCCCGTTTTGTGAGTTCAAGTACTCAGACAGTCAGCGACAGCGTCAAAGCTCAGAGCACCGTCTGGCTGTTCGGCGGCAATCTCACAAAGAAGTTTGAGAGTACATCTATTCTAGTGGACGTGGCTCGGAATATTGTGCCGAGCGGCTTCGGCTCGCTGGTCCAAACAGACCGTGCGGGCGCGACAGTTTCTCATGATCTTTCAGAAACCCTGACGGCTTCTTTCGACGGAGCAGCTTATAGCGCCTCAAGTGTCACGAAGCTCACATCTGGCGGCACAGTCCCAGAGAGTCGCTATTTCACCGCCACACCTAAGATCGCCTGGAAATTTTTGGAGTGGTGGAAGCTTGAGCTGTCTTATACTTATCGACGCCGTGAAGTGGATGGCTTGTCAGATCCAGCCATGTCAAATGCTACGATGTTTATGCTAACGTACGATCCTCCGCAACTCACGCTTTCCAACTAGGTGTTTTAATCTATGGAGACCCAGTTGCACACGCAAAAATCCGAACCGGCCCCGGGTCTTCAGGACTACATGGCTGTGTTCCATCGGCGACGGACTCTGATTGTCCTGGCTGGTGGCGTGCTGTTGGGCCTCAGCCTCGCTGCCGCGTTCCTCTGGCCTGCGACCTACAAATCCATGGCGACCATTCTGATCGAGGAACAGGAAATTCCATCCGAACTCGTTCA
>JBKJZK010000520.1:0-2061 GCA_046715215.1 Nitrospiraceae bacterium | reverse complement strand
TACCCCGCATTGAAGAGGCTCCATCAGCTCATCCTCACCGGTCCCACCGGCACGAACGTGAATGACCTTTACCTCCTCCTCGTGCTCTAGCCCGCATTATTCATGAGCGTTTCTGCTGCGATTGCCGATCCGCTGCTACGACAAGCCTCCGGCCGACGGGCTCGCCCCTCGGACCCTCTTCGTACTGCGCGAGTACGTTCAGATCTTCGTTCAACCTTGACCTTGCCCTCGACCTACCTGGTCGCTGCGGCCTTGACTAAACCATTATGGACAATTGATCTGTGGAGGCAGACAGAGATCGAAAATTGTTTTTCCGCAGCCTGCTAGGTACTATCCATTCAATGGATCGCCCTCTCCTTCTTCCCTTGACCGCCTGTATGCAACCATCTCTTGTTGGGGGGAAAGCCGTAGGGTTAGCGCGTCTGCTCGCAGGAGGATTCCCTGTTCCCTCCGGATTCTGCGTGACGACTGAGGCCTATAATCACGCGCTTCGCGCGCCGGGGTTTTCTCCGGCGGAACAGTGGCAGACAGCCCTGCATTCCTCCGGAGCCGAACGCCAACGAATACTCTCTCACTGTCGCACCGTTATTCAGAACTGCGACATCTCTGAACTGACGGCTCAGATCGTCGAACAGGTGCGCCGGATGGACCTGCCGTCGCATGGGCCGTGGGCAGTGAGGTCGTCAGCGACGAACGAGGATGGAGCTCATGCGAGCTTTGCCGGAGTTTACCGCACGCGCCTCGGCATCCCGCTGGATGAGATGGGCGTGGCGGTGAAGGACCTGTGGCTGTCGATCTGGGATGAGCGGGTCCTGAATTATCATGCGACGTCGGGATTGAGCGGAGCACCCCCAGCCATGGCCGTCGTGATCCAACCGCTGCTAGAGGCGCAAGCCGCCGGTGTGGCCTATTCCATCCATCCCCTCACAGGACGAGCAACTCAGGTGGTGATCAATGCGGTTGTGGGGCTTGCGGCAGCCCTCGTAGATGGGCGCGCAACGCCGGACCAGTATGTGATTAAGATGGGCGAGCACGATCAACCCATCGGGATTCGCGAACGGACGATCACCGGGCAGACTCAGGCATTGCGGGTGACCGGCCAGGGTCTTCGCAGAGTGCCGTTGCCGGATGATGCAGTTGGTCGCGCAACGTTATCGGACAACCAACTGTTTGAGCTGGCCCATACGACCAAGCAGATTGAAAAGGCATTCGGCCATCCAGTGGATCTCGAATGGCTCTACGATGAGCACGGCTTGTGGCTGCTCCAAGCGCGCCCTATCTCGGGTCTGGCTCGACCGCGGCAACTGACCAATGATGACTGCGAATGGTCGCGTACCAACTTCAAAGAAACCATGCCGGAACTGCCGAGTCCGCTCGGTCTGTCGTTTCTCGAATTGTTCATGGAACGCCACATTATTTCTCCCTATCGGCGCCTGGGCTGTAAAATTCCTGAGGGGGTCTCATCGGTCCGTACGTTCCAGGGACGTCCCTACATCAATATGACGCTGTTTTATTCCCTCGTGGCACAACTGCGAGGAGATCCCTCCTTGTTGGTGGAGCAGATGGGAGGGGAAAGCGTTACGAGGGTGCCGGAGGCCCACCCGCTTGGGTGGTTTGCGTTTGCCCGTGCCGGCGTCGTGATGATGGCCGAAATGAGAAAGGCGATGCACTACGGGCCGGCCTGGTTTGCAGCCATGAAAGCGATGGCGTCCGAGCATCGCGCCGATCGGCTGCGAACTATCTCCGGCGAAGACATCGTCCTGCGCCTCGATGCCATCGGGCAATGGCTTGATGAGCACGAACTGACGTTCGGCATTGCGGGAGGGGTGTCGCAGTGTTTGCAAGCGTTAGGTGGCTTCCTGCCTCGCTGGTTAGGCGAAGACTGGAGACCGTTGCTGAACGGGGCTTTGCAGGGCCAGGCGGCGGCGATCAGCGCGCAACAGATTGTCCGCTTGGCGGAGGTAGCAGACATGGTTCGACGCAACCCTACAGCTACTTCGTGGTTCACCGCAGAGAGGTGGAACCCAATTGAGGTTCGTTGCCGGCTCGAGGGGACTGACG
>JBKJZK010000519.1:0-3524 GCA_046715215.1 Nitrospiraceae bacterium | reverse complement strand
TAGAGCCCGTGATAGGCCTCAGCGTTGAACAAACACAGATGTGATTCCACTGCGGTATTCACCTCCTGGCAAAGAACTCGCGGACCAGCTTGCAGACCTCGTGCGTCTGCTGCAGTGACAGATGGGGCCCCATGGGCAAGCTGAGGATACGGGCACTGATTCGATCGCTGGCGGTTAATTCAGCCGGGCCGAACTGTCTATAGGGAGGCATGCGGTAGATCGGCGTCGGGTACTGCACGAGCGTTTCGCAGCCGTGCTCGGCCAAATACGATTGCAACGCATCGCGGTGCCCCGTTTGTAGAACATACAAATGCCATGCGTGCCTTCCATCGTTGGCCGGCAGCTGCAAATCTCCTACTCGTAGCAGTTCTTGGCCGTAGATTGTGGCGGAGGCGGCACGTCGGGCATTGTAGTCTTCGAGACGCGCCAGCTTCACCCGTAAGAACGCAGCCTGCAGTTCATCGAGGCGACTGTTGATGCCGGGCGAGTCGTGTCGATAGCGCTCCAGCGAGCCATAGTTGCGCATAGCTCTCAGCTTCTCCGCTAGCCCCACGTCGTTACTCACGATCGCGCCGCCATCGCCGAATGCGCCGAGATTCTTACCGGGATAGAAGCTATAACAGGCGGCAATTCCAAAGTGCGACCGAGAGGCTCCATGTGCCTGCGCAGCATCTTCAACGACGTGAATGCCCCGAGCTTGGCACGCATCTACGAGCTGGCCCAAATCAACGACCTCGCCGTAGAGATGAACCGGAACGATAGCCCGCGTGCGTGGCGTCACGGCAGCAAACAGATCGTCGCCCAGCGCAAGGTAGAGATGGCTCGTGGGCTCCACTGGTACCGGCGTTGCCCCACAACGGAGGATAGCAATCCAAGTCGCGACAAAGGTATGAGCAGGGACCACGACCTCGTCGCCCGTCCCGACTCCGAGCGCTTCCAGCGAGAGGAATAGGGCATCCAGCCCGTTGCCCACGCCGATACAGTGCCGCGTGCCACAGCTACGCGCAAACTCCGTCTCGAAATTGACAAGCTCCTCGCCGAGTATCCAGCGGCCTGAGCGCATCACTCTCGCATAGGCTGCGTCGAAATCGGTCTGCTGCTCCAGATAGACCGCTTCGAGGTCCAGGAAGGGGATGCGCGTCATTATATTTTTTTAGGGGCGATCAACCCACGGACCTTTGCCGCAAACTGTACAAACGTGTCGTAGTCGCGGATGTAATCGGCTTCCTCAAAAGAGGCCGAAGCGAACACCAGCAGGGTCGAGTGCAGTTCGCGGGCGCGGATGCGGCGCCAGAGTCCTGGAGGCACGTACAGCGCCTCGGTGGCACGATCCAAGACCTCGGCGCGGCGCTCGAGACCATTGTCGAGTTCGATTTCGATGCTGCCGCTCACAGCGACCATGAGTTGCTCCAGCTTACGATGTGCATGATGGCCACGCACTTCCAATGGGTTGAGATTGTGCAGCCAATAGACTCGCTGGACTTGAAATGGCGCTGAAACAGAAAAATCAAACACCGTGACGCGCCGTGCCAGCATCAGATTACCCGGCAGCGGGAACCGGTAGACCGCCGACAGAGGGTCAGGCGTGTCGCGAGGGACGACCTTCATTCGCTGCCGGACTGGTTTCATCGGAGGTTCCTCCAAGTTTCTGACAACTCAGAACTCGCTCACGCGTCAGCGCACGCTATAAGAAACGCCAAGGTCTCCGCTTTCCGGCCGATCGAGTCGCAACTCGTGGGCGCCTGCCTCATCCTTCCAGCGAAACTGCGCCTTGCGGCCTGATCCGTTCACTTTGTTCCAGGTCGTATCCGCTGCGATGCTATGTGAAAAACTGAACAGCGTGGCAAACACACCAGTCGACACACGAGATAGCTCATAGCAAAAGGCGTAGTTGGGTACGATATCGCGCTCCTCAGCCGACCACCAGCCCTGCATCACTGGATTGTTTTCACCAAGATAGGGTCGGGAGGCTAATGGCCCATCCAGCAGACTGATAGCCCTCAACGGTTCGACACTGCTCGGCATTGAAACCACATACCCACCCCCTTTCAGAAGCAGTTGCAGATGAGGCGCAAGGTGAAACCATTGCTTGGCGTCATGCGGTTGCTGCGCGTTGTCGTGGAACCAGTCTAAGGCCACAAGCCACTTGCCGGGCAGGAACACTAGAACCCGGGCACGCCGTATGGACCTAAAGTGTTTGCATTCTGTTTCCACTGCCACCATGCCGGACACATCTTTGACCCAACGCCGCAATGCACTGCCGTACGGCTTCACCCCCTTGCGCGGATAGTTCTTCCCATCAAACTCCAGCGCGTTGTGGGCCCGGGTGGACTCGCAATACACCCGGTTCGGATCGGAATACCAATGTCCGTCCAGCCACAGCTCAGAACCCTCTTCCGTCTTGCCGAGGTAGCCGTAGCGCCCTGCATCCACGAGGAGATCGCTCCCGCGATCCGACCAGATGAAACTCAAGTCGTCCGCATGCTTATGGGTGCGTGAGTGAAAGGCTGCCATCTGGGCGAGATAGCTGCTCTTCGAGAAGTCTTGCGGCGCATCGTTGGCGGGCGTCCGCACCGCGACATAGCCGCCTTCGGAAAAGATGGCCAGATGTTCGACGGGGAGCCGGCCCACTTTCCCGGCGCTCACGGCATAACGCATTTCTGGCGTCCGCCATTTCTGCTCAGCCTCGGTGAGCTCAACTCGCATCAGGCGATAGTCGGAATCCCCGAAGTTCACGATATGTTGGCTTGGCAGCACAAACCATGAGAGGGCCTTTTCAATTGTTTCCGCAAAGGCAATCGTGTCAGCGTCCTCTATCAACCCCGAGTCGATCATTGCCTTGAGCGTGGCATAGACCATCAGGTGATAGTCGGGCGAATGTTCCCGGTGTATTCCATCTTTGGCAAACTGTTGCGCGAGCATCACTTTCAGACGTTTCTTGCCCTGTTCCAGCGCCTGCGCCATGAGTGGAGCCTCACCAGCAAACCGCCTCCCCATGGCAAGCTGCCCGGCTACCTGGTAATAGCCGTGGTTATTATGGAGCAGGATATTTTTATCGTCTGCTAAGTACGCCTGGTGTTGTCCGAGCGACGCCCAAAGTTTGTTGCGTAGATCTTGGTCAAGCAAGCCTGCCCCCTTACCGGCATCAATGATATATGCGAGGCGGTACACGCGTAGGCCCACCGCCATGTCGTACCAGGCTAAGGGCGACATATCTGCCAGCGAGAGATTTGAGTGTCTTTCAGTCCAGTCTTTGGCGACACGAATGGCAGGACGAAGGAAGCGCTCATCTTGCGTTTCAGAATGCGCCTTCAACAGACTGTCAAGCATATCCCAGCAGTGAATATAGAAATTCCATGACCGTTCTTGCTGGTTTCGCAGCGCCCAAGGAATCGGATCATTGAGCGAAATCAACGGATATTTCCGGCGCGCCCAACCCTTTTCTATAATTTCCGTTGCTGAAACGACCGGCTTCGTCCCATCAACGTTTGAGATGTCTTCGTAAGGGATCATGTTGTGCTCTC
>JBKJZK010000518.1:0-2948 GCA_046715215.1 Nitrospiraceae bacterium | reverse complement strand
ATGCATGCGTTCGTCGAGATCGGTGTCCTGCGTGTCTACATGCCGGTCGGAGTGAATGATGCCGAGCTTGCCACCATGGAGATTCTCGGCCACCCCCCGCACGGTCGCGCAGCCAAGGGAATGGTCGCCACCGAGCACTACGGGAAAGGCCCCGCTGGCATAAACGTGCGAGACGCCCTTACTGACCTGATCGAACGTCTTTTCGATGTTGCCGGGAATGGTAAACACGTCGCCGAGATCACACATGGAAATGGACTCCCGAAGATCCACTCCGAGCTCGAAGCTATAGGATCCATACAGAGCCGAGATCTTGCGAATGCCCTGAGGGCCAAACCGCGTGCCGGACCTATACGTGGTGCCGCCATCGAACGGCGCCCCGATAATGGCCACGTCATACTGGCCGCACTTGCGTACGTCTTCTATGTAGGGTGATTTGACAAACGTGTTGATCCCGGCGAAGTGAGGTAGTTCTCCTCGACTGAACGTGGGAATCCGGCGATCCTTAATGGAATCAGCACCTGGTAGGCCTAATTCAAGACCCCGGGCTATTTCTTCCTCATGCTTCGTAGTGGGCAGCAGCGCCTCCGCTTCGACCGCGTATTTCGCCTCCGGACCATATTGGTTATGCAGGGGAACCTTGCCTCTGTATTTCCGCTCTTCAGCCAAGACTTCACCTCCTTAGTGCCCGCACGTTGAATTAGTTCTGGACCGTGCCGTCAAATGCCGCGGTGGCGGCAGTCCAGGCTGAAATATTACTTTGCCGGAAACCCGCCCAATCAACTCGGTAAAGAGGAGTCGTGGCGTGTTTCTCAGGAGACTGAACTGGGAGGTGAAGCTGAACGAAGGACGACGCCATGGCGGGATTTTAGCGCGGACGATTCATGAATATCTACTGCGCCAGCCGATCCTCTCGCTCAACGTGGCTGTTCTCGCTCAGGCTCTTCGATCATGTATGCCGCGTCCGTTCCCGTTGACATGATTTCTTGGGCAAAGCAACCAATCACATCATCACATTCTTAAACGCCGGACGAAGAGGACGATCTCACCTCCCGCGAAGAGCCAAACTTCGGTATATCGGCTGGTCACAGAATCGGTGGGGACGTACTCGTAGCAGGCAAGACAAAGAAATTCAGAACATGCCCCCTAGCTCGGACGATTTTTACTTCGCTCGGATCACCGCCATTCCGTTCAAGCCCATCGACACATACAAGGCCCGTGGGATGATGGTCGTGTCCATCACGACGCGGCGTGCGTTCGATACACCGGGCCAGACTTGCACGGTTGACGTGGATGGATCAAAACGCAGCAGCCGCCTAGTGCCGTCCACAATCCAGAGCGTTCCATCGGGATCGGCGGCCACATCAAGGAGACCGGAAGGCGGCAACCCGGGAATGTTGTCCCACGTGCGAATCAGGGTATAGTTCCCTCTCGCCGTGACATGGTTGTAGCTCGACAACCCTGTGCGCAAGCTTACCCACCATGCAGTGCCATCCGGAGTCACGGCGGCTCCCCGATTGTCTTCTCGGTACCCTTCTGGAACCAGCAAATCATGCTCGCCATTGTTGTACGGTTCGGCAGGCCCATCTGTGGTGAAGGCCCAGAGGAAGCGCCAAGTCCTGTCGTCGGCCCAAGCCTACGGGTCTGGGTTCCAGGGCCGCACACCCACGCCGTAGCCGCCCGCGGTCAACAGATCGCCGGATGGAAAGACCGCCAGCCCATACTGTTCACCGATTTTCAGGCGGTCCCGTCCGTCCGCTAAACGCCACAACGTCTGCACATGCGTGTGATCGCCAAACGTGTCGTTGTAGACGTGCGTGACCCCATGATCAAAGCCGATGAAGAGATGGCCCGTGGCCAGGCCTTGATGTGCGAACGTCATGCGCCGTACTGAGCGTTCCTCCCAACAATTGGCAGTCACATCGCAGAGGAATAGATACTGACGAATCTGAATCGTGCCATCGGGATTGAGAGTCACCTTGTCGGCTTGGCCCAAAGCCCAGCGGGGGTCGCTAAAATCCGCGTTGGGAACGCAGCAGGACGGAGGCGCCGGTGGCGGAATCACACCCTCAAATCCGCGATACCCGACGAAAACTTCGTTGGCGTTCCCACCCGCCATCGCCGTAATATTTGTGACGGCTGGTTGACCGTTGGGATCGGTGAACGACTGAATATGGAGATGATCGGCCGCGGTAAATTGCTTGAACGTCGTCTGCCCAGGCCGGAGGACATACAGCGAGTCGGGCGTGACCACCCACATGTTTTGCGCGGCATCGGGACCGGCGTCGATCACGTCACCGGTTAATCCCTGCCCACTATTAGCGTATACCGTCAGATCGGCAACAGGCCATGGACCCGCGGGATTTGCCGCCGGAGGGGGTTGCTGGTTGTTGGGTGGGGCCTGCGTCACAACGGCAGGAGGCGTAGAGTCAGACCCGCCACAACCCGATAGGAAACAGAGCAGCATCCCCATGACAGCACTGCCACCCCTACGCATCGTGACTCTCCTTTTATCAAGAGGCCCTGTTCATGGCCGCCTAGGTGAGTTCTACCGTCGCTAGGGATTCTCCTATACTGGGAAAGGCCCTGGGTCCCTCAAAGGACCTCCCTAACTGCTCACTCGGTAATGTTACCAGTCCCCAGAACGGGTAGGGTTGAGGTGCGCGCACTCAATGGCCCACCCACGATGTGCCGAGAATAAAGATCCGGTAGGGGCGGTGATTGCAGCAGCTGCCTTAGCCCGCATTACTCATGAACGTTTCTGCTGCAATCGCCAATGTTTTGTCGAGGGGCGCGGGGCCAGAGGCTAAGGGGCGAGATTCTATGTCAATGCGGGATGAACCGTCATGAATCATGTGGGCTAGAGCCGCTCGCCGTACTTGCGATAGTGCTCTTTTTTGGCTTCGTCGATCCACTTGTCTCGCTTGATACGGTCGGGGGCGGTGTAGAGC
>JBKJZK010000517.1:0-3887 GCA_046715215.1 Nitrospiraceae bacterium | reverse complement strand
CAAAGGCATCGGGGGAATGTCTCAACGTCTTACGGATGACGTATCGGCAGGTCCGTTCTGCCTCCTCTGTCACGGAGCAAGTGTTCACGACGAGCAAGTCCGTCGGCTCACCGAACTCGACGACGCGGTAGCCATCGCGCCGCAAGCGAGCTGCGATAACCGCTGTCTCTGCTTGATTCAGTCGACAACCGAGCGTATGGAGAGAGGCACGTTTCATGATAGTCGGCCATTATAGGGAAATCCTTGCGATGGGAGCAAGGATCTGCAGCGAAGCCTTCACGGTGCGTTCGGTCCTCGGTTGAAGGCCTTAGAAGCCCATGATAACATTCCCCGACCCAGTGCCCGCCCAATTATGGTGAATCTGTCGTGACACCTTCGCAGTTGGCGGCTGCCATCTTTTTCACGGTGTCTCTTCTCCTAATCCTCCCTGGGTCCGGAGGGTGGACTAAGGAGATTCTTCCTCTCGAACCTGACCTCGCAACGAGAATTGACGAGCACTACGATCACGAGGCGCGACTCTTTCTCACGCTCTATTCACTGCACGGGAACGGCCAAGTCGATTATGTCACCGGTCGTCTTGTTCAGGAGTATTCCAGGAGCAATTATGGCAATCCTGTCTATCGGACGGAGGCCTATCCCTTGTTCTATTGGTGGAACCACACCATGTATAACGATCCAGAGCAGGATGGCGTGAACGGGAATGAACGGGTGTACCAAGAAAATGTGGAGTTCGATGTATCTCGTTACAAGCCCTGTACCTTCAATGGACAACCCTGCTGAGATTCGATGCACTGCTCTGTGACGTGGCTTTTCGGCGCCTCTTCGACCTCTTCCTCCTTCCTCTCGATAGATTAGATTTCGAGAATCTCCTGAGCCGCCCCCGAATCCGATGATATGCTACCCCGTCATGCCTACTGACAGGGCTCGATGAAATCACCATCGTTCATACAGATCCTTGCGAACCGGCGGATCGCCGTCATGTTGCCCCTGGGTTTTGCCTCGGGGTTGCCATTGGCCCTCACAGCTGGGACGCTGCAGGCCTGGCTGACGGTTGCAGGGCTTGACCTGAAGACCATCGGTATCTTTACGCTCGTCGGCCTTCCGTACACCTTGAAATTCTTGTGGGCCCCATTGATGGATCGTCTGGTCCCTCCCTGGCTGGGACGCCGGCGAGGATGGATGCTGGTGATGCAAATCTGTGTCGCTCTCGGCTTGGCGGCTATGGCGGTGACTGGACCAGGCCAGCATCCGGAGGCACTCGGGGTTCTGGCCCTCGGGGTGGCCTTTCTTTCTGCCTCACTCGATATCGTCCTCGATGCCTATCGGACCGATGTGCTCTTACGTCCTGAACGTGGCTTCGGCGCAGCGGTGTGGGTGAATGGCTATCGATGCGCGCTATTGCTCGCGAGCGCCGGCGCCCTCCTATTGGCCGATCGAATTGGATGGCAAAACACCTACTTGCTGCTTGCTGCGTTCATGTTGGCAGGAGTCATCACCATTCTCGTTAGTCCTGAGCCGTCAAAGCCAAGTGCCACACCGGCAAGCCTGGTCGAAGCGGTTGGTGGACCGCTGAAAGAATTCTTTACGCGCCCAGGGGTAGTCGGGCTCCTCGCCCTCATTGTGCTGTATAAGCTTGGAGACGCGGTCGCGGCTTCGCTTCAAACGGCGTTTCTTATTGGAGGGATGGGCTTCTCTGTCAGCGAGGTTGGATATGTAAAGGGTCTTGGGATTGGCGCCACGCTCATCGGCGCATTGGCCGGGGGCGTCGCGATGGCCAAGCTCGGGATGGTTCGTTCGTTACTGTTCTTTGGTCTGCTGCAAGCGGTCTCAAACTTGGGATTCATGTGGCTCGCGTGGATGGGCAAGAGTTATGCGGCGCTCACGGCGTCGATTCTTGTCGAGAATGTGACCGGCGGCATGGGCACCGTGGCGTTTGTCGCACTGATTATGTCGCTGTGCGACCATCGCTATACAGCAACCCAGTTTGCATTGCTCTCTTCCTTGGAAGCGCTCGGGCGCGTGTTCTCCGGTCGTCCCTCAGCCGAGTTGGTTGAAATGGTCGGCTGGGCACAATTTTTCTTCTGGTCGTTTCTGGTCGCGCTACCAGGTATCTGGTTGGTGTGGGCTCTCCGAGCGCAGTTGTATCGAGAAGCCGGCCGCGATGCGCAAGCCGGAGCGGGCTCTGGCGATCTATGACGGTTGGGAGCCTGTCCGACATGGCTGTTCGTGACGAGGCGAAGGAGGACGGCCAGATGCAAGACCGCAGGCCCGGAAAAACCGGAGGCGTATTCGCTGGAATACGTTGAGGATTTTTTCGGGCCGAGAACGACGCAGATGGCGGCGGATCGTTCGCCACAGTAGAACGGTCATTGTCGGACAGGCTCCTAGATGCGACGCTGGAGGAACAAGACGAACAGCATTAACGTCGGAAGGGGTGCCAGGACGAAGGGGACAAGCCAAACCCAGACATTTTTCCCGCGCATGCGGGCTTGATCAATCATCCAGACAAAGACCCACGCAACCAAGCCGAGATAGTTGAGGGCCATCCAGCCGGTTGTATGAATCTTGAGGCCGCTCGTGCTGTCCGGAGCTGCATTGAGGAGAAAGACTCCCAGCATGAGCACAAATAATCCCAACAAGGTTGCGACAAGGCGTTTGCTCCAGACAAACATGATGATCCTCCTGATATAAGCAATGTGAGCAGCATGATTGCCGCAACAAACCTAACCCGCATTATTCATGAAGCTTCTGCTGTAAGCGCGGATACGCGGCTGCGACGGGCAGTCTCGCCGTTCAGCCCTTCGACATACTGCACAAGTATGCCTCAGGGCTTTACGTCCCCGAGTGCCCGTCTCGCTTCACGTCCGCACGCTTTCGCGACGAACCATTATGAATAATACGGGCTAACGAGCGTAGGCTAATCATGCGGCTGTTGTTTGTCAAAGGGAAGCTGCGCGCATCCGTTCAGCAGCAATCAATGTAAGGGCCTGTATGAGCCTCGTGCGTTTGAGCCTAGTCGTGACGGCATTGGCCGTGAGTGTCGTGCTGGCACTGACGAATCCCACCACGGATCAATATCTGGGCTTCGTGCAAGCCGAACTCGTCAAGGCCATGGATCGAATGGATCAGTCCACACCCGAGCGGGAAGGAATGATGGTCAGAAATATCTTTCGCAGGCATAGTCAAGAGTTGCTCAATAGCATGGTGCGTCCTCACACCATGCGTCAAAATTGGGGAATCCTCAGCCGGTTTGACACAACGGTATTGGGTACTCGGGTTGTGGTCATCGGCATCGGCAATCAGTTCATTCCCGTTGAAGGAGTGGATGAAGCCATTTTGACCCTCGGCCGCCGGGTATTTTAGTTTTTTTATCTGTAGGGATCCCTTGGGCGTTAAATTAGGTCTATTTTCGCTCAAAAAATTGTGGATAAGTCGGTCTAAATTCCCGAAAGTTGGCGGTTCCCAATCCTTTGCAGTTATCCACAGTATTTCCTCAGTTTTCACAGCCAAACCACTACATTTGGTATTGACAATTCATCCAGATCGCTATATGTAGATACTACTTGGGTGGATCAATTGTCGAGACACCAAAATTACGGCGCTCAAAGCACATCGTCATATAGATATTGAAGCCTGATTGTTCCTGTTTGGGATCGAAAGCAGTCCCACACCAACCAGGCGGACTGGGGGAGGGGAAATTGTGAGAATAGAACGCCGATTTACACGTCGCGGGCAAAGTCCCTATGAAAACCTGCCGTTTGTGAAACGTTCGTCGGAAATTCGTAATCCCGACGGATCGACCGTGTTTAAGTTGGAAAACATCGACATTCCCGAGCCCTGGTCCCAGCTCGCGATCGATATTCTCGCCCAGAAATATTTCCGGAAAG
>JBKJZK010000516.1:0-10435 GCA_046715215.1 Nitrospiraceae bacterium | reverse complement strand
CCCGGTTCGATTCGGCCCCCATTTCTGCGCGTGCATGTGCGACTGACCTCGCCTATGTCATCTATACGTCGGGTTCGACTGGCAAGCCGAAGGGTGTACAGATCGAACATCGAGCGGTCGTGAATTTTCTGCTCTCGATGCAGCGCGAGCCGGGGTTAGGGCATGAAGACATATTGCTGGCGGTAACTACTCTTTCCTTCGATATTGCGGGACTCGAGCTCTATTTGCCGCTGGTGACCGGGGGCAAGGTGGTCATTGCAAGTCGCGATGAGGTTCAGGACCCTGTTCGGCTGATGGAGCGCATGCGCGAAGCGAATTGCACCATGATGCAAGCGACTCCCGCAACTTGGCGCGCACTCCTGAATGTCGGTTGGCACGGATCGGCCAAACTGAAGATTTTGTGTGGCGGGGAATCGTTTCCGCGCGACCTAGCGCAGGAGCTTCTACCCCGGTGTTCAGAACTCTGGAATATGTACGGGCCGACCGAAACGACGATTTGGTCAACCGTCCACCGGATTCTGGCCGCAGCCGGCCCAATTCCCATTGGACATGCGATCGCCAACACCCGGGTTTACGTGTTGGATACGCATCGCAATCTGGTTCCACGAGGTGCCATCGGTGAGTTGTATATCGGGGGTGACGGGCTGGCACGTGGATACCTTGGTCGTCCGGAGCTGACAGAGGAGAGGTTTGTGCCGAATCCGTTTCTGCCGGGAGAACGGGTATATCGTACAGGAGATCTTGCCCGCTGGCTTCCTGATGGCACACTCGAATGTCTTGGACGGATTGACACTCAGGTGAAGATTCGCGGGTACCGTATTGAGCTGGGTGAGGTAGAAACAGTACTCGCTCAGCACGAGGCGGTGCGCCAATGCGTGGCGGTAGCCTACGAAGAGTCACCGGGCAATAAATTGCTTGTCGCCTACTTCACAGCTAAGGATGGGCTGGCTCTTGTTATCAGTGACCTGCGAACTCACCTGCAGAAGACACTGCCGGATTACATGGTGCCGTCGCTCTTCGTGCCAATGGCCAAGCTGCCCTTGACACCAAACGGAAAAATCGACCGGAAGGCACTGCCGCCTCCGTGTGACACGCGTATAGAGAGTTCTGAGGAATTCGTTGCGCCACGTGATCTAATGGAACAGTCACTGGCGAATGTTTGGTCAAAACTTCTGAGAGTCACGCGCGTGGGACTACACGACAATTTCTTTGAGCTTGGCGGGCATTCATTGGCGGCGGTGTCCATGCTATTGGAAGTCAAGAAGTTAACTGGCAGGACAGTGTCACTAGCAGCCTTGATTCAAGCTCCGACGATAGCTGCGCTGACGGAGCTATTGCGCAGGGAGGGTTGGAGTCCGTCGCAGTCATCGCTGGTACCAATCCGGTCACAAGGAGCAAATAGCTCATTTCGTTACCTCAAAAAGGTTGGTGCGCTGCTGAGCTGGAGATGATCCAACAACTGACCTCTATGGAAGAAAAGTTTGGTCGTGTCGTGATCGCGTTGTATGCCCTCCTCTTCACACTTCCCTTTCAACTCGGGTGTGATCCCCGCGTGGCGATCTCGGGGAGCCCTCCATCGACCGTGGAGGCTGACCGAGCCCGTTTCGAGTCGCCGCTTGTCCTAGCCAAGCAGGGCAGCTTCTTCGTCAACGAGCAGAACATCCCAAGCGCATTCCCGAGCGGCACCGGGACTCCGGTTGCCGGACACATTTCGTTGAGAGGAATGTACGTTCAGTACCAGGTCCCGCAGGCCAGAAACTACCTCGCCTACCCGGTCATCATGGTCCACGGGTCCGTCCACACCGGCAAGACGTATGAGGAGACACCCGACGGGCGAATGGGCTGGGCTGAGTACCTAGTCCGATTCGGCATTCCGGTCTACGTGGTAGACCACTCGGGCCGCGCTCGCTCCGGTTTCGACCCGTCACCGAGCAACCAGGCGAAGCTCAATGGCAACCCCGCGCAGATCCCGAGTTTCGCCGAATTCACAAATGAGCAGGCGTGGACCACGTTTCGGTTCGGGCCGACACCGTTCACTCCGCACGGGACCACCCAGTTCCCTATCAAGGCGCAGGATGAGTACTTCGCGCAGATAGTGCCGAACACTGAGACCAGTTACCCCGAAGGCGGGCAAAACACGGTGGCCGCACTCGTCGCGCTACTGGAACAGATCGGCCCCGCGGTCGTCCTGGTGCACTCCCAGTCCGGTGCATATGGGATCGACGTGGCCATCGTGCGACCGGAACTTGTGAAGGCAGTGGTGTCAGTCGAGCCGGCGCACTGCGTGGTGTCGGACACGAACGCGCAGGAGGTGTTCACGCACGTCCCGCTGCTGACTATCTTTGGCGACTTCTTTGGTGCCAGCAAGCGCGCCGAATGGCCTGTGCGCATGGCCGAGTGCGTGAAGACGGTCACTCGCATCAAAGCCGCCGGCGGGACCGCAGAGAACATCTACCTGCCGGACTCTGGTATCCGCGGCAACAGCCACATGCTGATGATGGACGTGAACAACCTGCAAATTGCGGACATTATGCTGGCATGGCTTGCCAGGAATGCGCCCGTGCGCTGATGCTGGGACGCCAGTGGACACTTTTGCTCAGTTACCGCAGATATCGCTGATAGGCCTGCCAGCCTCCACTTGACGCAAAGCGTAGACCATTGTTTCTCGAAAAAATGCGACTGCTTCATGGGTCTGTCTTCTGGTAAAGGACCGTTGAAGCAGTTGTTTGACATGAATTATGACCTGCCGTTGTTTTCCAGGGAGACGTCCGAGATCAAATGTCATATCTAATGCGGCATACACTGTTCAGAAAAAAACCGCGCGGCACATGAAGAATTCACCGCACTGGTGAGAACGGGAGAGTAATAGATGCAGAGAGGTGTGAAAATCATGGAGTGTGTCTACCAGTGCGGTATGCTGGAGTAGTTCGAGTAGGGGCGTGGGCGTGCATCTTATGCTATCGATGGTTCGCAGAGAGTGGTTATTTGGTTTAAATGAGAAACAAAACTAAGAGGCGGGAGTGTTTTGCGCCGTGTTTTAGCCATATAGTGGCCCAGGGGAAAAATTAAGATGGCCAGACCAATCGTACGTAAAGCGCGATTCGATGAGAAAGACCTGCGGGGATGGGATGGTCTCGCGTCAAGCATTTCCAGTTCCCTAGGGCGCTTGTTCACTTGCCGATTTCATTCTGACACAGGGGATTCACGGACATCGACGAAAAAGCCTTTGCCCTAGTGGCATTCAGCAACGAGACCAACTTGCTGTGACGTTGGCTCCGTTCCAAGACATCTCGTAACGAGCGCGGGAGATCTCTTCGACGGTCTGTTCAATCTGACATTGTGCGACGAACTCGGCGTCAGGTGCCCGAGTGAGTTGTGTGTGCGGCGGTGATTATATTTGTATAAGTCAATACTTCATCTGACAGGGTACTGGTAAAGTTTCAACCGAGCAACCCAACGATTTCTTCGACTGACCACGCGTGATCCGAAACCCCAGCTTGCATGGCTGGCGTCACTCTCAAGGTCGAATGAATCCGAGCGAAGTTATAGTACATGAAATACAAGGCCAGGGCATGCTGATGATTCTCAACCTTCTTGCTGTGAGCGTTCGTGAGCCTGGTAAACCGCCGCATATCCATTCTAATTTGCAGATTCATTCTCTCCGCATAGCTGGTTGAGATATGGTCACCGTCCGGATTGCCCGTCACTTTGTGCGTCCGTGTTCCACAGCACTGAGCCGGACTGTACCGAGTGGATGTGCCCTCTTTAGGCCCAGCCGCGTAAATCTTCTCAAGCATGGCATAGTCGATCTCCGATCCGAACGCACCCTCAACCGCTCGCAGATAGGGCTTGTGTCCGTCGGTAGTTAATTGCACCCGATGGGCCAAGCGTGATGCTAGATCGTCGATGAACTTCACGGCATAGGGAATGCTCCGCTCTCCGACCAGCCAAGAGACCATCAGCTTCGTATCCGCACAGATCGCGGTCCACGTCCACACGCTGCCAAAACCAAACTTACCTTTCATGTCCTCGGAGAGATTCTTGTCCTTGGCAAAACAGAATGACCATATCTCATCGGCCTGAACACGCTTGCAGGACAGGTTGCGCAGTTTCTCATCTTGATACTTCGCGCATGCGGTGCCGAGATCAGCAAGCAGTTTGAGAATCGTTGGCTTTGATACGCCAGTCATGCGAATAACGCTGTTAATGCTTGCGCCTTCGACAAGAGCCCCCACTACTTGACCTGCCTCTTTTTATCTTATTCATGGGCAATCCTCTATTTTTCGGACAGCTACAGCTCGCTTGACTATAGAATATCAAATTTGATATACATTAGTCAAGCGTTCTTTGACCGTATAGCTAAAAAGATATATACTATGGCTTCGATAGGCTGGAACTGGACGTTTAAGTGCTATTGTAGACCGTCGAATGGTGCTCAGGGGACGGACGTAATTGACGCATGGTATATGCTTCAGGACGAGGACGTGCAAGGTGCAATGGATGCCATTCTTGAATTCTTTCAACATCGTCCGAACGTGGAATGGAGACGCCCACAATTCGATACGCTACAAGGTAAAACATGCGATGGCTTACGAGAAATTCGAATAAGCGTAGCAAGTGGCGAATATCGCGTTTTAGGATATTTCGGGCCTGCTAGGCAGGAGTTCACGCTGTTGATAGGGTATCAGAAGAAAAGAGCAGCAGATACAGATCGTGCTTGTCGAAACGCACAACCGAGAAAACAAGAGGTTGAAAATGATGGGACACGAGCCAGAAAATGTCGCTTCCCATAGGGTGGCGAGTCTAGCAACGAAGTTGCGGAGCAAAAAGTATCGGGATAGCTATCTATCCTCTCATATCCGAATGTTTTTGGCAAATCAGCTCGCATCCTTGCAGGGCGAAATGTCACAAAAAGAGTTCGGTCAATTATTGGGAAAACCACAGCCCATTGTTTCGAGGCTGCAAAATCCTGACTATGGGAAATATAGCTTGCAGACACTTCTTGATATTGCCTCAAAGCTCGATGTCGCTTTGATTGCTCGCTTTGTTGATTACCCAACGTTTCTGAAATTTACGAATGACTTCTCGGATGAAGCCTTGCGCCCGGCAAAATTTGATCCAGCACAGCTTGATTATTTAGCCGCTGCTCCTACAGCTTTTCAGGCACAGTCCGGTGCTGCTGGTGAAATGACGCCGACCATTGTCACTAAACATGGATTTTTCACAGGCTCGACAGGAAAGATGAACCGAGGTCTTCAATCTGTAACGTCTATACCTTATGCAGCCATCGGGGGAACCAAACATGACTGAATCAGAAGCACCGCAAAATTTGTTGCAATGGGAGCGTTCTCCTGAATATCGCCGCATTTTCTCCAATCACTTCAATTTTAGATTCGCTCCTGGTGACGGGAATATTACATTCTCGCAAACTACAGAGCCTCCTGGGGCATCACCGCAGAATGTAATTCTTGAACATATCAACATCACCATGTCCTGGCCTCACCTGAAGATGCTGGGTGAATATCTATCGATGGCTGTTGAAGCGGTGGAGCAAGAGGTAGGACCAATTGTTAGCATTGGGATTTCCAGAGAAGAATTACGGAAACAGGCAGCTGCGATTGTCAGCGATTTTGTAATGCAAAAAAAATGATGGAATGGCGATGATGCCTTAGCGGCTGTTTTTAAGTCTTTTAGTAGGCCGTTTTGAGGATGAGTTGGCTTTGGTCGGACTCAGTGATTCCCCAATAGCAGATTCAACAATGGAGCGTGCAAGCAATATCGGATCGGTAGGGTTCTTGCCGGGCAGTTTTACGGACTTTGCTTTTGATTTAGGCATACTCCATCATGCCAGAGCCGTTCATCTTCCGCTAGTCCTCTCAAGCCAAACTTTACCAGTACCTCTGACAGACAGTGCTTCCTCACCGGGTTGAAACCGCTAGTATTTTCTCCTTCGCCAACGGCACACGGTCGACGAACCTGTGCATCGGTGTCTTACCCTAACACCAGCGGCTTTGATGCGGGCGCTGCTGGTTATGGTCCTCCAGCCACGCATCGAGATCGGTTTGTCGCTCCTCCAGCGTCCGAGAGATCGTCTTCCGAAAGCGCGCCGCGATAGAATGCATTGCGCAGGGTCGTGTGGAATTGCTCACCGATCCTATGGGTCTGGGGGTGCCGCTTCTTGGTCCGGGTGTGGTCGATGGTTGTCACGGCCAGGTACAGTACTCGGTCCCGCGGTCGATCAAGATCCGGTTCAGTGGGCTGTCCTGTGCCTCAAAGAACGGCGGTACCCGATCATGCAGGAGCGCGGCAGCCGTGACGAGCGTCTTTCGGTCATACCGTGTCGCACCCCCGACCTTGTTGTAAGTATCGATGCACGTCTGTTGCGAGATGCGCCTAAGCGGCCCGGACGCACGGGATAACGGAGGCGAGATAGGGTGACCTGCCACCTCAGAGGCAGCGCAACGATGTAATATGAAACACTACGGAGAGATAGCGATGGTGGACATTCGGCATCTGCAGAGAGGTGGAAATCAAATGCCGGATGCTTGGGTGACGGATCTATTTTGGGATAGTTTTGCGCTGTAAAGGTGCTCGGAAATGGGGCATCTTTTTCGGTGCGCTGAGAGAATTAATTCAGAAGTCTTGTTTTCACAACGCTTGGTCTTTCTAATACATATAGGAGTGGAAGGCTGATGCGAAGCCCATTGTGGAAAAATCTGTGGCTCTCTTGGATTTTGGTGATTATCGTGGCCACAACCGCACCTTGGACTAACTTCCAGGCAAATCCGACCAATTGGCAAAGAATCAATTGGGTGCCTTATGCTTATGTATCCTTGAAGCTGGGGTTTATTAACAGGGATGTATTGCAAAATATACTGCTATATCTCCCTTTCGGCTATTGCTACGTGAGAAGGTTCCCATTCGAAAACCGCTCTCTGTTACTTTTTGTAGGAATGTTTGCGTGTACTCTGTCATTTTTAACTGAGGCGGCCCAGATATTCCAACCTCACAGGTTCCCTTCCGCAACGGATGTTACTAATAATATTTTTGGAGCTCTGTTGGGAGCAATCTTTGGACGCTGGAGTAGCCGGAAGAAAAGTCCAATTGGTTGACGGTACTACCGACTATCAAGTGGTGTTCGATTACATTGAGCGATTCTCTTATCCCAAGCGGCGCCACTCACTATCTGAGTCCGATGTAGTTCGAACTGAAGGGCGGAATGGCGAATGCTGGTTCCGATCAGACCGGCAGCTGCCCATTTGAGAGCTTCTCTCGTGATGGTATATTCTAAAAAATTACTTTACTTACTTCATTTGAAAATAAACTTTCATTGCCTGCACTGTCGTAGGCAGTGATGACAAAGAAATAAGTTGTGTTCGCTGAGAGCCCTGTCGCTTGATAGGTGACTGTTCCCGCTGGGACTGTGGCCAAGGCAGCGCCATAGGCGCCGGAAGCTGTTGCTCGATACACCTTGTAGCCAGCCAAGTCGCTATCTGTGTTTGGATCCCATGTCAACGTGGCAGATGAAGTCGTTGCAGCTCTGACCGTCAGTGTGACGGCTACCGTTTTCAATGCAGATCCTGTCGCACTAACGGTGATAGTGCCGTTGTACGTTCCCGCGGCAAGTCCAGTCGCATTCACAGCGGCAGTTAACGTACTGCTGCTGCTTCCGGATGCGGGACTGACAGTCAACCAGGAAACGTTATCGATAACGGTCCAGTTTAATGTTCCGCCGGTTTTCGTCAAAGAAACGGTTTGGTTAGCCGGGTTTGCGGCTCCCTGTGTAGCTGCGTAGGTAAGACTTGATGGGCTTAGGCTGATGTTTGGGGTAGCCGTGACGGTAAAGGTCACCGGCACGGTCATGCTGGCGGCGCCCGTGGCGGCGAGTGTGATCGCTCCGCTATAGGTGCCGGCGGTCAGGGTGCTGGTGGCTACCCTTAGGGTCACCGTGCCGTTGCCGGTGCCGGACGCCGGTGAGAGCGTCAACCAGGCGGCATTGTCGCTGGCGGTCCAGGTGAGCGTGCCGCCCCCCGTATTGCTGACGCTCACGGTCTGGGTCGCGGGGTTGGCGTCGCCTTGTGTCGCAGCGAAGGAGAGGCTCGTCGGACTGGCGCCGATGGCCGGATTAACTGAAACTACTGGGACCAAAGGCGGCGAGATCAATTGTGCCAATGTCGGCATTTCCGCAGCTAATCTGCTCATCGATCGCCCACCGGTGCCTCCGCTTCCTGAGGCAAAGGAGTTGCCCGCGCCTGCAGCGGCCAGTGGGACGGTTCTGATTGTTGCTGTGCCGGCGGCATTGGATCCCGTGGTTGTCGCTGACGACGATGCGACGCTCATGGTCGCAAGAGGAACGGCGGTCCCGACACTTCTATTGAGCGATGACGGCTCCTTGAATTGAGAAGTCGCGATGTCGCTTTGAAGCGAAGGGGGGGACGTTGGCAAAGACCTGACTGGTGAGGAGGCGGATGGAGAAGGTTCTACGGACGCAACGGGAGCGTTGTGTGGCTTTCGAATTAGTCGGTGCGGCTTGCGGGTCGAGGTTTGCGCATCCTTCTTCTCCAAGAATTTCGTTGGGTATGAAAGGGTGGGGGTTATGTTCTCGATTCGCACTTGAGTGCCTGTTCCGCTGGTTTCCTGGCTGACAGGCGTTGTCAGCTGCTGGGCGGAGGCGGAGTGAATAGGCTGAAATAGTGACAGTAGGGCTGTCGTGAAGCCCAATGAGATGGCGTAAGTTACGATGAGATGCTGGCGTATTGCTTGGTGCATGGTCTAGGTCCTCTGTATTTCACTATCCGCCACTGCACGTATAAATTGTGAGACGCATTTTATATATCGGCCAATACGGGCAAGTGATCCGATCACGGTACGTCTTGATCGGATATGCCAGTGGGGGAGGGTGAGCAAGAGCAATGCCCTGGTTCGCGCACGCGATCGATCGACTCTTAAGATTCGGATTGATTTGTCAAAACAATAGTTTGAAGTATCCAGCTCCAAAAACTGCCAGGTAAGTGTGAGGCGGGCAAGTGTATGTTGTTGAGGGTAGCCTCCGAAGATTTGAACATATGATGCTGATAGTTCTTTCACAGAGCTATTTGTCGAGAGCTACGGGAGGGTTTTTGGTTCTCCGACAGCACGAAATTGTGATCTTGCCTATCGGCCTGGGAAGCTGGGAGGTTAGGAAGCAGGCGACTCGCATTCACTCAGGATTAGGACGGATATGGTTGTGGGGAGTGTCCATTTCGCTCTCGTAATGTCAATAATAACAGGGTGAGCGAGACCCGACCATATCCCATCGCGGGAAGTGATTACACCGGAACCGTGCAAGAGTTCGACCGGTGGTTCTTCTCCGAGAGGGCCTGTACGGAGTTCGATGGACCGAAGGTTTCCGTTGCCCATTTTGTGGTGGGGCGAAGGCCTGGCTGACTCGACGGGGTCACCTGCGCTGTGCGGCTTGCCAGCGGCAAATATCGGTGATGGCAGGGACGATGCTAGAGGGTAACCGGAAGCCTCTGCGCATGTGGTTGCAAGCCCTGTTGGTCCGTAACCAATCAAACACACGTCGTGAGTGCCTTGGGGTTGCAACGGGCTCGTGGTCTGGGCAGTGACCAGACTGCGTGGAGTTGGCTCCAGAAACGCTGGTGGTTGCGGACACATCAGGGGCGATTCGTCCTGTCCATCTTGCTTATGCCCTCGATGAGCTGACGTTTCGGTTTCATCCCCGTCTCTCACGTGCGCGGGGCATGTGGTTCCACCGGTTCCACCAACAGGCTCTGCTTGTGGAGCCGGTACCATACAAGACGCTCGTCGGCGGCCGGCATCTGAATGCAAACAACCGGGAGGAGATACGAGGGCGAAATGGATATCCCCATTCAGGAATAAGAACTCCAAGGTTGGGAGAGCACGTTCTGCTAAAATGAACAGGTTCCTTACGCTGAACTCACTCGATTTCGTTGACGGAAACGCGACGTTCTGCCATTCTGGTCAAAACCAAGGGAGGGGAATCATGCGTCAAGCGAAAGAGCGAAAAATTGCAGTGGTGGGCCTTGGCTACGTGGGCCTACCAATAGCTGTCGCGTTCGGAAAGCGGCAGCGAGTGATCGGTTTTGATATCAATAAGGCAAAGATTGCGGAGTTACAGCAGGGGCATGACCGCACCGGCGAAGTGTCTTCCGCGGATTTTAAAGAAACTGACGTTCAATACACATTTCAGCCGAGCGATCTTAAGGCGGCGGATTTCATCATCGTGGCCGTGCCCACGCCGATTAATGAAGCCCTTCAGCCGGATTTGACGGCTCTTTGCAAATCATCAGAACTGATCGGGGCCAAGCTGTCGCCCGGGTCGATTGTGGTCTTTGAGTCGACTGTTTACCCTGGAGCCACTGAGTAAGTGTGCCAGCCTATTCTCGAGCAGGTCTCCGGGATGAAGTGTGGA
>JBKJZK010000515.1:0-1388 GCA_046715215.1 Nitrospiraceae bacterium | reverse complement strand
ACGCCCCTTGCTGGTCGGTCTGGGAGTGTTGGTGCTTGCGGCTGCCGTGGTCGGAGGAGTTTTTTATGTTGACCGCCAGGCTGCGCAGCAAGCACAAGACCTTGAACGTGAGGCGACGCGCTTCTTGACTGCTCCTTCTGCAAATGATCCTCAGAAGGCTGATCACGCGCTCAAGGAAGCGATCGCGAAGTATCGGCAAATTGTCGATCAATATCCACGAACCTCCACGGCACCACTCGCCTTGTATCATTTGGGAAATACGCTGGTCCAGGCCAATGAACTGAGCGCGGCTATTGAGGCGTATCAGCGATTTCTTGCATTATATAGTTCGAATCCTTCAATGGCTGGTTTGGTGCAACAACGTCTCGCCTACGTGTACTTGCTCAAGGGAGACCGGGACCAGGCAGTGAAGGCACTCACCGGCATCTTGGAGATCCCCGGTACGTTGAACCGGGATCAGGCGATATTTGAGTTGGCGCGGCTGGAAGAATCCCAATCGCGGCCTGAGGGGGCCTTGGCTCACTATCAAGAACTGATAAAGACCTATCCGAACTCTCCCTTCACCAGTGAAGCGACGATTCGGACCAAGATCATGGATGTCAAGAAATCGCAGGAATCAACGCCTGCCTCGACGTCGCAGGTCCCGGCCATTGCTGCGCCACAGAAGAGTCCTCCGGCTCCTCCTTCCTCACCGGGCAAGAAAAATCCCTAGACACTCGAGTCTCTGTCGGTATTCCGGCTCTCGGCTTGGTCCGTTTTCTGCGGATTGACGGGGACGGGGGTCGAATTTAGCAGGCTGCGGAAAAATTCTGTGGGTGCGCGAGACAGGCTGGACGGTTGATCTGGTTTGTTTTGTTCATCTGGTTAGTATAGTTCAACCAAACAAACCAAACAGACCAGATAAACGAGCGAAGCCAGCTGATTCACGCGCCACGATCTGTGGTGCTGGCAGACCTTTTACGCATCCTGTTAACGGCTGATAACGAGAAAGTCGCCAGGTCGAATCGTCGGGCCGGAGAGGCTATTCTTTGTCTTGAGCGTCTTGAGCGGGATGCGAAACCGTTTCGACACTTTTCCCAGCGTGTCTCCCATGCGGACTTTATACCAACGAGAGGGCCCGGCGGTGATGAACTGAGCTTTTGCCGGAAGTTGTGGGAACTTATAGGTCGGGATACGGTCAAGCAGCTGTTCCACTTTCGCTTTTGTTCCCACCGGAACCTTCAGGTGGTAGGTCTCGTCGCCGGGGGGGGTCGCGTCTCGGCGCAGCTCAGGATTTAAGAGCCGGAGCTCTTCATACGGAATGCCGGTGACATTGGCGATCGCGCGAAAATGGACGGGTCGTGTGATGATCGCTTCATCAAATTGATGCGGCTCGGCAGATTCCTGAG
>JBKJZK010000514.1:0-7994 GCA_046715215.1 Nitrospiraceae bacterium | reverse complement strand
TGTCGGATTCCAGGTTGATCCGTACTTCTTCGCTCTCGCGGCGGCGCTCCTCAAGATTACGAATGGCCTGAATCGAGGAAGCGAGATCCCCGCCGAGCTTTGGCGAATCAGGCAACGGTTGCCCACGTTCCAACGCCTTTATCGCAGGTTGCAGCCATTCGACGAATGCCATCACCTCGCCCAGCTTCAGGTCGGTCGTCGAAGCGAGACTTGGCGCAGCCGCGCTGTCGCGATTCGGAAAGGCCTGTGCCGGCTGTGGGGCTGCAAACGGTTTTGCCTTCTTCTGCTGGCCATGCCTCGGCTGTGCCCAGCGATGATATTCCAACAGGACCGCAATACAATGACGACACATCGGGTCTTCCGGCAACGCACAGCTGCACTTTGAGATGAGATGCCCCTCCTTGAGACGGATCGTCTGTTCATAGAGGCCGGAGTTCCCGATGACGGCAGACGAAATCTGGGCATCATCGGCCTCGACGATCCGAACGCGACTTTCAGAGAGGTACTGATTGCCGATGTGAAAGGCACTGCGATCAACCACAGCCTGGATCATCGGAGGGTCCAGGAGGCTTAATCGCTCGGCAGAACAGGGGATCTTGTTTCGCATGCGCTGCGTTCCCAATCGCTAATAATTCCAACTGACGTTGCGGCGTAGTCTGAAACAAACCCGATAAACTGTCAAGGATTCATCGGTTTTCAGTAAGCAGTTGCATCACCGCTGGCTTCTTCCATCGACACCAAGCAGCGCATGCCCTTTGAATGCGCAGCACCAGTTTGAATGGATCGTGGAGATGCACCCAGCAGAGCCACCGAGTCGCTCAAACTCGCTGGGCGGATTTGCTGCCAGCACAACATAATTAGATTCGCGAGTGAGGCCCATCACAGAAGGGAGGCTTTTCGTCTGTTTACAGCCATAGAGTGCCACCCGTTTCCTCTCTTCAAAGTGAATCTCTATAGGCGAGAACTCCGTCCCCGTATGGCATCCATCACAACGCGGCTGCGTTCTCGATAGACCTCATTGACACCCAATCGACAGCGCCTGGGCCCACTTTGACAATGCATGGCGTCCGTGGCGCAACCATCGGCCTACCTGGCATCAGATTCCTCCTTCATGCATTCGTTAGGCGTAAGGGATGAGGCATCCAGCGACCACCAGAGTAGGTTTTCTGTACCCTCACGCCTGACGCCTCACGGCTTTCTCAACATCGGCGAGGCGGCCCCTGCGCGCTGACCGGTGTCAGCCACAGATAGTCCGCAATCTTCTCATGGATCATGTCTTGTAATTCCTCGATGCGCCCCACTTCGAAAGACGTCATATAGACGCTGACCTGGCGGACGTGATCAGTCAGGCGGCGGGCCACTCGCTTCGGAACCGGAAGGTTGTACTGAATATGTCCGCCCCCTGTATAGCTCACCAGCGGCCCAGCCATCGTATCGCTCTCCGAGTGAATCTGGTTGAGGCGATGGACCAACGTCTTGGCCATCCCTTCATCGCGAACCATGGAGGCTTCGAACATCGTCTGATAGCGGCTGTCAGCCCCCCCACCATGACAGGCCTGGAGCTGCTGAAGAATACGCTTCCGATAGATCGGGTCATCGACAATGGCTTCGTCCTTCATGCCCCACTCTGCCATCATTGGGTCAGACTCCGCCTGAGCCAAGCCGTTCTTGGCGACGATCCTCACCAACGGCTTCGGAGGATTCATGGCATCCACAGTCCAATGTTGTTCTTTTGCCAACCGAACCAGCGGTTCATAATCCTCGTATGAACCGCCCCAGTTCTGTTGCCAGCGGACCGCCTCAAGGAATTCCTGGCGGTTCATTTCTGAACCGAAAAGATACTGATCGAGTGCCGCCTGGCCGTCCCAACCGAACATTTCCATGGCCAATGCCGGTGTACGCCCCTTCGCCTTCAGCCTCCGCAGCACCGTTATCGCCGCCTCGATATGAAACCGATTGTGATGTTCCTCGCCTAGATAAATGATGTCCTGCTGGAGCAACAACGCTGTCCACTGGTCGAGAGAGACCGGCTGCCCCGTCGCCGTATCAATGACCTGCCATTCCTTGAACGGCGCATGACGCCCGTCCTGTGAGGCGACAGAAGGTCTGGCGCCCCCTCCACTCGTGCAGCCCACGGTGCACCATAATGCTCCGATGACCAACAGCACCTTGAATGTGACGAAGATTGCTCGTGTAGCGAGCAGCACGGGTGTCTTGCACATAGCCTCTACCTAACACAGGTCTCTCGGGATCGGCAAGACGGCAACCTTGACGCTCATGGACTAGGTCGTTATGCTGCCACACATTCATCAACTGACATCGACAGATCTACTCTACTAACACGCGCCCCGCACGAACCGACTCATGAATTCCACCGCACAGGTCCTGGCAGACTTTCGTTCACAGGTCACCCAGCTTTTGCAGGAACGCGACAAGGAGTGGGAAGCCTCACGCAAACTTGTTGAGGCAAGGCAGCTCACTGCAACGTTGAAACGGTTGATCGAAGAAGCCCACCGCGTCGACCTTCCCGTCATCATCCGAGATGCGATCACCCTGGTGTTGGGAAACTCAGAAGCCGCACGAATTCAGGATCTCTCCGGCCCCCGACTCAAAGAACTTACGGGGCTCCCGCCGACAAAAGCCGTACGGGCTCTCTGTGTGTGGTTCGGCGTCGTTGAGAGCCCGATGTCCCAGTGGCCAGTGACCTCCCTGCGGAGCCATGAGATTGAGACGTTCGCCCACTCCCACCCCAATCCATTTGACTTGCTGCTCGATGCAGACGTGGCATCCCTGCTCGATCTGGGAGCTGGCGACCTCTCGTTTGCCACGGAACTCGTCGAGCAATACGTGGCCCCTCTTCAACAGCGACAACGGGAGTTGATTCTTCATAGCCTCGATCGGCTTCAGCCAGGCTCAAAGCTGGGTGGCCCACTCCATCCGGAACGGGAGCGACTGAACGGCCTGCGATCTCGGACCGGGCTCTCGTTTCAATTCTACGGAAACCAGGACATGTTCGACCTGGGCAACCTCGACCAGGCTGGGAAGCTTGCACCCCGCTATACGATCGCGACGTGCTGGGCTCCTGCGACACCTACGTTTGCCTACGAACCGACCCGATTGTCCGATCACATCATCACCCAAGAGCTCCATCGAACCAAAGGCAGGTTCCGGCAGACCCACTTTTCCGGCGAACCTGCCCTGGAGGTCCAGCATGGGGATCGTGCACTCCTCTTTCCGCCATGGAAGTTCGAGATTCGAGGTCCCCTCGCCCTGCTCGATCTGCTGGCGCGCCGAGGCCTCCTCTGTGTTTTTGGGGCCGTCGATACCCAGGTCTTCTGGGAAATCCTGGCACAACTCCTCGACGACCCCCAGTCTCAACTGGACAATCAGCCCTTTACATCGGTCAATCTCCCGACGATTTTCGGTGAGATCTTCAAACGGCTCTCGCGCCTTACGCTCGGCGAGACCCTGAACCTGTCAGACTGCGGCCCGTTGCGCAGACAGATTCCACGAGTCCTCCCCCTTCATCCGACGCAGGACACCTTCTATCGTTTTCGCTCCATTCAGATTCGTCGTGGAGCCGTCTTTCCAGGAATCCCCGCCAGCAGTACCGCCCGACGATTTTCTGAGATGGTCGAAGAAAACCCTCCTTGGATGCTGATCCTCGTACCAGAATAGAGCTGAAGGCAAACAGCCTCATCGGCGCGAACCCCTACAAGTCGCCATCTCCAGACTGGCCGATGCAAAAACTCACGTGAAAATTGACCGTCTCCAGACCCTTTGTTAGACTTCGATCGTGTCAGATCACCAGGCGTTCCTGAACTACCAGGGCCACTAATTCCCAACATGAGTTCAGCTCACACCATCCGGGCGATCCGGGACAATATTGCGCTGGTCATCAAGGGGAAATCCCATGTCATCGAGATGGCCGTGGTCTGCCTTCTGGCCCGTGGCCACCTTCTGCTCGAAGATGTTCCTGGCGTCGGCAAAACCACGCTGGCGCACAGCTTGGCCCGATCGCTTGATTGTTCGTTCAAGCGCATTCAATTCACCAGCGATCTCTTGCCTTCCGACATCGTCGGCATCTCCATGTTCAACCGGCAAAAACAGGGGTTTGAGTTCATTCCGGGTCCGATCTTCGCCAATATCGTGTTGGCCGACGAGATCAATCGCACCACGCCGAAAACCCAGAGTAGTCTTCTGGAAGCGATGAGCGAAGCACAGATTTCCGTCGATAATCAGACGCATCTGCTTGAGCAGCCCTTTATGGTCATCGCCACGCAGAACCCGGCCGAATACCACGGGACGTTCCCCCTTCCGGAATCCCAACTCGACCGATTTTTGATGCGCCTCCGTATTGGATATCCCACTCTCGAGGAAGAGAGGAAGGTGCTCGACCGTCCGCATTCGTTGCGTCCTGCTGAAACACTGGAAGCGGTGCTGTCGGCCCACGAAGTATTGGCATTGCAGACTCGCGTGGATCAGGTCCACTTGGAAGAAAGCTTGATGGACTACCTGCTCGCGATCGTGCAAGCGACCCGTCAGAGCGAGCTCTTATCCCTGGGGGTCAGCACCCGCGGAGCGCTGGCACTGAGCAAAGCGGCCAAGGCATTGGCGGTCGTACGTGGACGAGACTATTGCCTCCCTGACGACATCAAAGAACTTGCGCCGATCGTGCTGTCCCACCGCGTCATGCTGAACCGGACCCATGGTATGAGGGCACAGAGTTTCGAACAGGCGGAGCGTATGGTGCTCGACATCGTCGAAACCGTTCCTGTCCCTGTCTAGTAGAATTCGGAACAACTATTTTGGCACGCGAGAACCTCGATCGTCCTCTCGCGTGGCACAACAGCAGAACCGTCTTGCAGGATGCTCAAAAATGCCGTCCAGCAAGGCCGCAGCGAGTGTAGGCCCGAGCGTACCCTTGGGGTACGAGGGTCTGAGCGATGCGAGAACGAAGCTGGCGGCCTTTTTCAGCATCCTGCCAGCTGGCCAACTGGATGAGCGACCCGCGTGAAACACTCACTTCTCAACCTTCGTGCCTCCCCAGCCTTCTCTTTCGTCCGAGGCATGTCCCAGCGGCGGTCGATTCGTCTCACGTCTGAAGGGACCAGGTTTCTTCTCTTCACATTCGGGATCGGGCTCGCCGCCATCAATACCGGCAACAATCTGTTTTACTTACTCCTCGCGATGATGCTCAGTTTCATCGTGATCTCCGGATTGCTCTCGGAGTACTGTCTTCGGCGATTGGAATTTCGTCGTCATGTACCAGATCTCATCATGGCTAACGAGCCAACCACCCTCACACTCTCGGTCACCAACCGGAACCGGCACATGCCCAGCTTTTCCCTGCGTCTACTCGATGTCGTCGAAGGCCAAGATGTCGATCGAGGTCTCTCTATTCACCTCCTCCCCCCGCAGAGTTCCGTACTCCTGTCCTATCCACTGCTTGCCACAAAACGGGGCTGGATCCGGTTTGAGGGCATCCGGGCGCAGACGGTATTTCCCTTTGGACTGTTCCTCAAGAAAGGGTTCTACTCCACAGAAACGCATCTGCTCGTCAGTCCTCCCATCAAGCCGCTCACCTTGCGATTCGTGGATGAATTGGTCAGCGAAGGGCAAGGGGAATCCCTCCCACGACGAGGACATGGGACCCAACTGTACAACCTCCGCCTGTATCAACCCGGCGATGATTCGCGAGCCATCCATTGGATGACAACTGCCCGCACGTCCCAGTTGATCGTACGGGAAACCGAAGCAGAGGATCAACGACGCATCACAGTCATCCTCTCAATCGTGGCCCCCGAAGAACGCGAGCCTCTCTTCGAACGAAGTGTGACGTTCGTGGCATCACTTCTCTGGCAACTGACAGAGCGGGCCTACCCCGTGCGACTCGTCGTGGGGACAGGAGACTCAGGACTCGGGTCGGGATCCGCTCATCTCTTGGAGATGCTGCGGCTGTTGGCGCTGTGCGAACGGCAGCCACCTGAAGTCAGTGAAGTCGGCCACCACGGCAAGTACCCCTCGCTCACCCACGAAGGGGAACAGGGCTACACGGTGGCGGTCGTACCCTGGTCGGACCAGACGGTACCCACAAACATGATGCAAGCCGATCAGGTGCTCCATGCCATGCAACTCGAAGAATTGACACATGCCTTTTGATCAGGCCTTTGCCCTCAGCTCCGTCCTCCTCGCCACCACAGCGTTTAGCGGACTCATGCTTGCGCAGAGCGTCCCGCTCTGGCTCGCCCTCCCCACAACGATCATCCTCATCATTTCGCTGCTTCACGCAGGAGGGGTCCTTTTCATTCGACGGGCGATGGCACAGATCACCGTCTCGCCAACCCTGTGGAATGTCCTGTTGATCGGCGCCTTCGTCATATTGCTGATCGATCTCACAGTGGTATCACGAGACCTTCTCCCGGCTGGTATCCACTTTTTGGTCGTGCTGTTGGGCATTAAGTTACTCACCCTTCAACAGCGGCGTGATTATCGGCATCTCTACGCAATTAGTCTCATGGCAATCCTGGCTTCCGCGGCACTGACGACCGATGCGTGGTATGTCCCAATTTTTCTACTGTATCTGCTCGCGGCTGTCTGGACACTCTTGCTGTATCACTTGACCCAAGAAACGGGCGAAACCCCTGTCGTCGTCACACCCTCAAGCACGGCAGCCAGTCACACGACATTCCCGAGCCGCATCACTCACCGCTTCTTTTGGTCGACGAACGGAACCGCCGTCCTGACGGTTGCCCTGACGCTCGCCATTTTCTTTCTCATCCCTCGTATCGGTGCGGGCGTATTGCAGAAGACGAGCGGGGCGGCATTGCGGACGACCGGGTTTTCCGATCGAGTTGACCTGGGGACGATCGGGTCAGTCAAACAAGATCCTCAGATCGTCATGCGGGTTGAACTGCCGGACCAACCCGCTGTTGAAAAAGATCGCCTCTACTTGCGAGGCCTCGCCTACGACCAGTACAACGGACAATCCTGGAGCCACAGCGGAACCCGTCGGCGCTCGTTGAGCCTCGTGGCTGATGGAACATTCCTCGCTCGCCCAGCCGGTATTCGTCCTTCAAACAGCCTGTCAGGAACGATCCGCCAGGACATCCTGCTGGAAACACTCGATACCGCAGTCCTGTTTGCCGTCCCATTCGCGGAACTCGTGAGCGGCGAGTTTCTAACTGTGCAGGCCGATGCGATGGGCGGGCTCCACTTGCCATTTCCTCCTTCTTCCCGCATCCGATACTCCGTCACCTCTCAAGTTCCGCAGATCGTCGCAGACGAACGGACCGCGTCGATCCTGGCCTACCCCGACTCAATCCGTTCTCACTACCTGCAGGTTCCCATGGGATCACAGCAGGTCGAAGACTTGGCGCATCGCGTCATCCAGCAGGCCACGACCCCCTTCGGACAAACGCTGGCGATCCAGCAACATCTCTTAGATAATTATCGCTACAGCCTTGAGGCCGACACGGCCATACTCAGTCAGCCCCTGGAAGAATTTCTTTTCACGCGAAAGACAGGGTACTGTGAACATTACGCGACCGCCATGGTTGTGATGCTGCGAACAGTGGGCATTCCCGCTCGACTCGTGACAGGATTCCTGGCCACGGAATGGAACGAGTACGGGGGCTATTTCACCGTGCGCCAGCGGGATGCCCATGCCTGGGTCGAGGTCTACTTTCCTCACTCGGGCTGGATCACCATGGATCCCACCCCCACCGTCAGCGCAGCAGTTGCCACTTCTCGCTGGGAGCCCCTCAGCCGACTCGGGGAATCCGTTCGGCTGCGGTGGGATCGCCTGTTCGTCCGTTATAGCGCGAAGGATCAACTGGCGGTCGTTCATGGAGTACGAGAAGGCAGTGATGCGTTGCGTGAAAGAGTGAGTCGCTGGGTTGCGTCGCTGAGTGCCCCGATCAGCCAGGTCCTCAGCTGGCTGACGCGCATGGCCCGAACGTTCCAGCCAGGCATGCTGGGACTCGTCACGGGAG
>JBKJZK010000513.1:0-2905 GCA_046715215.1 Nitrospiraceae bacterium | reverse complement strand
GACTTGGTATAGGGGCCAGGCGCGGGCGCAGAGGCCTCCCGTCGCATGACCTGCTCGATAATCGGCAGCAAAAACGCCAGAGTTTTTCCGCTCCCGGTTTTGGCTTGCGCCATAATATCCCGGCCTTTCAGCGCCAGTGGAATGGCAGCCTGCTGCACCGGCGTGGGGATCGTCAGCCCCGCCTGTATCAGGCGCTGGGCAAGGGACGGGTGTAGATTCATATCAGCAAACGTAGACATAAGACTCCTTGTTATGGGGCACACTTCCTGGGACTGCGCGGTCCGGCCTGGTCAGAGAGCCGAGAAACGCATCGCATTGATGGGCAATTCTAGGAAGGAAATAGCGGGGCTGCCGGATAGGCAGCCCCGACGTGTGAAACACTCGTTATCGCTTAGTACCGGTCTCCACCGCCGCCACCACCACGACCGCCACCACCAGTACGTGGCTCCTGTGGACGCGCTTCGTTGACGGTCAACGTGCGGCCGCCCAACTCAGTGCCGTTCAACGCGGTAATCGCCGCCTGCGCTTCTGTATCCGAGGACATCTCCACGAATCCAAACCCGCGGGATTGGCCGGTAAACTTATCTGTGATAATCCGGGATGATGTCACCGCTCCATGGACAGCAAACAGATCGCTCAGCTGTTGCTCAGTGGTGGAATACGGCAAACCCCCGACATAGATCTTCGAACCCATTGGGCTCCTCCTTTGAAAATATGTGTTGTCTTGGACTCGAGAACAAAGTGAGGAAGGAATGGGCCGAAGACGCAAACACCATGGCGGCTCAAGGCTGGCTTCCGATCAACTTCACGGGGAGAACCAAAACAACATCTGTCTAGGCCTTGTCACTCTCTGGTATCACCACCAGGCCTTTCGCGATGACACACGAGAGCTACTTTACTCCTCTGCCCTTTCAAATGCAAGCAACGACGAATCACGCGCGATGCAGTGCATCCATCTAGCCCGGACGGGTTTTTCTCGTTCGCCCTTCTCGACGGGCTGAGCGTTCGCCTACGTCGGCCTTACTTGCGAGAAACCCCGGCGAGCTTCGGTCTCGAACGCCTCGCGCCGGCACTCATGAATAATCAGGGCTAGGAGCCTACCACCAAGACCAGAACTCAACTCGGAGGTAGCGGACAAGGCGTCGGGTGATCAGCTCCGCTATGCTGCGCTTATCGGAGTAGATCTTGGCGTTCCCGGTCATCTGGGATTTCAGCAGGAGGGGTGCATTGTCGATCTTCGTGATGACCCCGATGATCTTCTGGTCGCGCGTCTCATCCGGTCTCCCCGCGGCTGGAGCAATGGACGTCACCGTACCTTCAAAGCTCTCCGTCGGGTAGGAGCGGGCTTTCAGAACCACTAGTTGCCCAACCTGTACGTCAGCGATCTCCTGTTCGGGCACGGCGATCTCCGCCTCGATGGTGCGGAGGTCGTGCACCTCCGCGATAAGGGTGCCCTTGCTGACCAGCTGCCCGACCTTTTCTTTCATCCTAGGCGTCGTGATCACGCCAGCGTGAGGACTCACTACACGCATGAGCCGAAGCTGCTCCTCTAGAAGCTGCTGTTGAGCCTTAAGCCTCGCAATTTCAGCCTCGGTTCCCTCCATCTCCTCCTTTCGGCTCCCCGCCAGCAGAACGCTGAGTCTCCCCTGCGCCTCGTCCAGTTCCTTCTCGATGACCGCCAATTCCTTCTGGAACTCGGCCAGATCGTCGAAGAGGACTTGGTTAAGCGACGCCTGGGTTTCCTCAATCTCCCTCCCCCTGACCGTCATCTGCTCTTCAACCTCGTCTAACTCCTTGCGAGCAATGAAGCCCTTTTCATACAACGGCTTGAGCCGTTCGAAGCTCTGTTGTGCGTACTTGAGTCGCTCCTTGCTCTTATCAAGAGTCGCCTCCGCCCGGGCCTGTCGCTCGGCTCGCAGCTTGATGGCCTCGTCGTAGCGTTTGCGGGCCTGCTCTTGCCTCGTGTTGGCTGTGACGACGACTTTGCGTGTGACTTCAATCTCTTCCGGCCTGGGTCCTACCTTGAGCATACGCAGCTTGGCCTGTTTCCCCTGGATCTCGGCCGTGGTCTTATTGAACTCCGCTCGGTAATCCCGATCGGATAGCGTGGCGATCAGGTCGCCTTGCCGGACCTGATCGCCCTCCTTCACAAAGACTGCCGCGATGAGTCCCTCGACCTCTGCCCGCACGTCCGCGTTCTGGATGGGTAGGACGGTGAACTCTCCAGAGATGGTCAACTCCATCCGTGCAAAGAATAGAACCGCCACCACGGCTACGAGTAGGAGCACAGATTTTATCGGCAGCTTCATCGAGGCGATTCGGGCCGGCGCGGTTCTGAACCAACCCTTCACGGCGCCAAGAGATCGTCCTAGAGGTCGGCGAAATATCGCGACGAGCAGGCCAATAAAAAGCAGAAAGCCGGTACCCTGATAGCTCTGTACGAGGGAACTGCCCACCCACCAGGCAATGGATCCGAGTAACCAAACTGAGAAGAGTCCAGCCAGCAGACTGTAGATCAGATAGATCTTCCGCTCACGAGGCCTTGCCTCTTGGACCGCCTGGGCAGCCCAGCCTGAGCTTGGGAACAGTGCATGAGCGACCACGGCTTTCAAGTACTGGAACGATCGTACGCGCAGGTTGGGAATCTCAAGGGCATCGCTCAGGAGATAGTAGCCGTCCAGCTTGATCAAGGGGTTGAAATTGAACAACGTTCTGATGCCCGAGGTGGCCACGATGACCAACGCCACGGCGTGGACCCAATTCCCTGGGTCCGTCAGTCGCCAGATCACGGCGGCCAGGGCCGAAATGCAGAGTTCGCTGTAGACTCCGGCAAAGCTTACCCAGAGCCGGTGCGATTTTTTGGGGAACAGCCAGGCGTCGCTCACGTTGCAGTAGAACGCCGGCT
>JBKJZK010000512.1:0-1722 GCA_046715215.1 Nitrospiraceae bacterium | reverse complement strand
AGACCTACGGAGGAGCGGCCTACTGGCCTTTGTGGGCATTGCCTTGGCTGCTGATTCTGGGTGGCTATTTCTATTTGCGCTACTGGGGCACAGGCGAGGCCGACCTGCATGCAGCCATACTTCAACGAGCCGAGCGCTATGGCCGCGCGCTGAAACAAATCGGTCGGGAAGCCCCCCATGAGTTCTGCAAGCGGTTGACCTTCATGACGTTGATCGCAAGCCTCCTCTTTGCCCTCTGTCTCCCCATTCTCTTGACAGACTTTTACCGCGCCACCTTCAAGTTCTTCTGCGTCGTCTACGGGTTTCTGCTCGTGGTCCACCTCGTGCGTATTGCCATTGCGCAAAACATTTCCATTGCACGGGCCGACAACTGATCGTAAGACGTGACACGTGACACGTGAGGCGTAAGGCGTGAGGGGTACGAGAGAATGGTCCCTTACCTCTGCACCTCACGCGCCTGACGCCTTACCCCTAACGCCTAACGATTCCGATCCGTGAAGCTGGAGAAACTGAGCGATGGCCGATCGGGTGACGAGCCCTATGATCTCTTCGTTCTCCATCACCACGAGACGATCCCATCCACCCTGGACCATGCGTTCCATCGCCTGCATGACAGACCAGTCCGGAGGGATACAGAAGGCCGGTGATGCCGGGCGCATGATCTCGCGAACCCGGCGCCACGGCCAGAGCGCTGTAGGAAGCGCATGCACGTCTCGCACCGTGACCACCCCGAGAACCTGCCCTTCTTCGCATACTGGGAATCCACCAAATCCATGCGCGACAAAGTATTGATCGACCGCATCCTGCACGCTCATATCCGGTAACAGGGTCACGACGCGGTGGACCATGACCTGACGAACCGTCACCGACGCCAGCGAAATCCGCGGGGCTGCCTGCCGTCTGCTTGCCAAGGCCGCCGCAAAGAGGAATGCACCGATAAACATGAGCCAGCCTCCGTTCGTCGCGATGGAATGTCCCAAAGCGCCGGACCAGGCCCCCACCATCAAGACCGCGCCGATCAACCCAAGAGCAACACCGAATCCTATTCCCGCGAGCGCAGCCTGACTGGTCGCTCGATTGAAATCCTTGTTCCAGGCCCACAGTCCAGCCCTTAAGACACGTCCGCCATCTAACGGGAACCCTGGGATCAGGTTAAATATTCCGAGCTGCACATTCACCATGCCAAGCAAGCTCCCGAGGACGACGAGTCCTTGAAACTCGGATCGCGCGAACAATGATTCCACGGCCATGGCTCCGCCGAGACAACCGGCCCCCAGGATCAAGCTCACGAGCGGTCCAGCCATCGCGATCAAAAACTCGGCCCGCGGACTGGGCGGTTCTTTTCCCATGTGCGCCATCCCCCCGAAAATGAACAACGTAATCTGCTTGATAGGGATCTGGTAGCGCAGTGCCACATAGGAATGTCCCAATTCATGGAGCAGGACCGAGAGGAACAGCAAGAGGGCGGTAATGCCACCCATCCCCCAATAGCGTGGAACCGACAGACCGGGCAACGTCTCGGGCAAATAGCCCGTCGCCAAGGACCAGGTCACAAAGAAAAACACCACAAACCAGGACACATGCACGTGAATCGGGATGCCGAGAGCACGGCCGATTCTCCAATTTGGCAAAGACATACGTTTACCGTAACAGTGCGGGAATTGGAGCGTCAACGGCAGGCTGCTGAAAAAGTCCGCCAGCGGCGTTCTCGCATCGTTCAGA
>JBKJZK010000511.1:0-2540 GCA_046715215.1 Nitrospiraceae bacterium | reverse complement strand
GCGGTGTGATGGACGCAGCCAGCGAGGGGGCGAAGTCGGTGCCCGGCAGCTTGACGATCGGGATTCTGCCGGATGGCAAGGCACGGGTGTCTCGGTTTGTGGATGTGGCGATTGTCACGGACCTGGGCCAGGCGCGCAATAACGTGAACGTCATGTCCAGCGACGTCATCGTGGCCTGTGGACTTGGGGGCACTGGAACGGTCTCAGAAGTTGCACTGTCATTGAAGGCAAAGAAAACCGTGATTCTGTTGGGGGCCGACAAGGCCGGGGTGGGCCTGTTCAAAAATCTCGCACCGCATCTCGTTCATGCCGCTGCCTCGCCCGAAGAGGCGGTGAAGCTGATCGGCGATCTCCTCTAGCAGGGTGCTGAAAAAGTCGCTCTTCTCACCCGCCCGACCCCGGCGCGCCGAGACGCGCCTTTCCCCATGCGGCGTTCTCGCATCGTTCAGATCCTCAACGTACCCCACTCGGGTAAAGTGCTGTTTCGACAGCTCGGGGTGGGTGGGTGAAAACCGCTACGCCTCCGGATCTTCGCTCGCTGCGGCCTTGCTGGATGGCCTGTTTGAGCACCCTGCAAGAGCGTTCTTCTGTTGTGACGCTCGAAGTTCTCGCATACCAAAATAGTTGTTCCGCGGCCTGCTAGCGATCCCCCGCAGCTGTCCCTGATTTTCACATCGAGACTCTACCGGAAGTCCTCGCCTTCTGAAGAATCATCATCTTTTGGGTCAAGCCAACAGTTCCTAAACGTCCACTCTGTGCAAATCATGCCTCAGTGCGTCAGGTGGATAGCCGTCGTTTTCCCCTTCCTATCAGCAAGTTAGTTTGTGGAGGCCGTCGCGGCACGGATCTTGAGACCTTTCAGGCCTCTATGAAGGTTGTCTTGTGGACTGGGATATAACCGCACACCATGGTCACCGACAATACAAGGAGCGAACCGCTCTGTTCACGCTTGCTGCGCACCCTCTGTGCGCTGGTGTTGCTGTGCCTGCTGATCGCCGCCGTTCCCACGCCAACGCGGCCCGACTACGACGGCGCCTACCCTCGGTATTCTAATCAGGAAATCCATCGAGCCATCAGGTGGTACGCCGACAAATATCGTCTTGATCCTGCCCTGCTGCGCGCTGTCATCAAGACTGAATCTGATTTTCGTCAGCATGCCGTGTCTCGCAAAGGCGCGGTCGGCTTGATGCAGCTGACGCCGGCTACCGCGGCCACATTGCGTGTTAGCGACGTCTACGATCCCATTCAGAATATCCGCGGAGGCGCTATGCAGCTGCGGCATCTGATGAACCTCTACCAAGACGATCTTCCCTTGACCTTGGCGGCCTATAACGCAGGGGTACGTCGGGTTAAAGATCACAAAGTTCCGCGCATTCGCGAAACCCGTACCTATGTTCTGAAGGTCCTCAGGAACTATAAGGTATTCGGCGGGAAGCACTATGTGCTGGCTGAGAAGAAATCGAAAATCCCTCCTCAGATCAAGTCTGTCACCGGATCCTCGCGTCGAAGCTTGGGGCCTGAGGCGAGGACGGGATTGTAAAACAGCATTCTCCCGACCATCGACTCAACGAGGCAGCGACATATTCCCCCGAATTTTCTCCCACCATTTTCCCTGCAAACCCCGGCGGGCTTCGGTCTCGCCTCGCGACGGCATTCTGAATAATCCGGAGAGATCGCACGAGGGGGGCCATCCTTCGTATCCGAACCGGCTTCTTCCACGGTCTGTGTAGAAAGAGGGCTTGACCTGTATGGAACTGCTCTGCGACAAGAGAGACTCTTTGATCGAGGAGTGATACGACAATGGAACGACACCTCAACCAACGAATGGCCGCATTGGCCCATTCGGAGATTCGAGCAATGACCCAAGCCTGTGTCCAGGCGAAGGGCCTCAACATGGCACAAGGGGTTTGCGACACGCCGGTTCCACCGGTGGTACTTCGAGCCGCGGCGCAGGCGATGGAGCACGGGAAAAATGTCTATTCGCGATTCGATGGATTGCCTGAACTGCGGCAGGCGATCGCCAAGAAGCTCACGCAGTACAACGGCATCGTGGCTGATCCCGAAACAGACGTGACGATCAGCGCGGGAGCCACCGGGTCCTTTCATTGTGCCTGCCTGGCGCTGCTCAATCCCGGCGACGAGGTTGTCCTTTTCGAGCCGTACTACCAGTATCACATCAGCGCGCTGCTCGCGGTTGAGGCGGTTCCGGTGACGGTGAAGATGCGGGCTCCCGATTGGACCTTTTCCACAACCGAATTGGAGCGTGCGATCACGCCTCGAACCAAGGCGATCATTGTGAACTCGCCCGGCAATCCCTCCGGGAAAGTGTTCAGCCGGCAAGAATTGGAGAGTATTGCAGCGGTTGCACAACAATACGATTTGCTCGTGTTCACCGACGAAATCTACGAGTACTTTCTGTATGACGGTCGTACCCATGTGAGCCTCGCAACTCTGCCGGGCATGGCTGACCGTACGATTACCCTCGGCGGCTACTCCAAGACCTTTAGTATCACCGGCTGGCGCATCGGCTACAGTGTTGC
>JBKJZK010000510.1:0-2570 GCA_046715215.1 Nitrospiraceae bacterium | reverse complement strand
GTGGGAAGAAGGCTGGGTCCATTTCATTAGCACAGCAATTTTATGTTGTATGTCCTTCCCGTCTCATCACTTCGTATACTAGGCAGAACTTTCAAAATGACCCTACAGCCTCTTTCCGTTTGTTTAGTAGCACTCTGTACGCGGCTCAAAATCCTCCCTCAAGATTTAAACCCGAGAAGTCGATTTTTCTAGGGCGTTGACGTAATCTTCTGCCTGTTCCAAAAATAAATGATAATGAACGCTCACAGCGAACGAAGGGGGTGGACATGATTGCACAGTTAGGAGGAACCGTCGACAGTTCCATGCATCGAGACCTTGAAGTGGTTGCCCCGGACGCCACCATCATTGACTCAGCTGTTCGGATGCGAGAGCGAAGCATCGGCTCTGTGCTGGTGGGATTAGTCGAGCCCGGCGGCGGAGGGCACAGCATAGTAGGGATCGTCACTGAGTTAGACCTTATCCGCAAGGTGATCGCTGAAGGGTTAAACGCGTCGGAAACCACAGTGGATCAGATCATGGCTAAGCCCCTCCTGACGATTGCTCCCGACCAGCTGTTGCTGGATGCAAGCCAGCTCATGGAAACCAACCATGTCCGACATCTGTGCGTGGCGGAGAGTGGGAGCATTGTCGGGTTAATATCAGTGCGGGACCTTGTAAGGTATTTTGTTTATGCAGAAGCCGGTCCTGTCCGCGAACTAGACGACGTCTACCGACCGCTTAGTGTGCTCATGAGGACGTCGATTGAAACCATTGACCATGGGGAGACACTTTTGGCTGCAGCGCGGCGGATGGCGGAGAAGCATGTTGGCTCTCTGCTCGTGTCTCAAACTGGAAAATTAGTGGGCATCGTGACCGAGAGCGACATGGTTCGTAAAGTCCTGGCGTACAATCTGGATCCTCGCCTCATCCGCATTGGCTCGCTCATGAACCATCCGGTGATTGACATTGATATCAACCGCACAATTCACGATGCGAGTGAGCTCATGGCCGAAAAAGGTGTTCGCCACCTGGCAGTGATGGAGGTCAACAAGATCGTCGGAATTCTGTCTGTGCGGGATCTGATCAGGATGATCTCGGTCAGGGATCGACCGAGATTCCTGCGTGAGAAAGGAAAGTGACTCGCTTCATGCTCAATGGGGCTAGGAAGAGGGTTCCCCCTCAAGGCAGCCGCAGTTCAGTGGGCCGTCGCCCCGACCGTTTGGTCCCTAAGGAGTGGGTATGGAACACAAGCACGAATCTGACAACCATGGCGCGATGAAGTCCAAGGCCAACATTGCCTTGATCATCTTCTTATTGATCGGCGCGTATTTCCTGGTTACCAAGCATCGGGCGTACCAGGTAAGATAGACCTTACGCACGCGTGAGGCACCCCCAGTACGCGGCCTTCATTCTGGTCATGACAGGATTTTTGTTTCAGTGGCCGACGCTGGTCACACTCGCGATGTTCCCGATCCTGGTGTTCATGTACGTGCATCTCACGCGGTGTGAAGAGCGGGATGCGCGCACGGAATTTGGGAATGCGCACACCCGCTACAAGGCGAATACGCCTGCGTTCTTTCCCAGGTTTGGCGCAGGTAAAGCAATAACGGAGCCGAGGTAAGGCGATGGCAACTGATCCGGTATGTGGCATGCAGGTCGACGAACCAACTGCGGCAGGCAGCAGCGTGTACGAGGGGAGCAATTATTACTTCTGCTCCGCTGGTTGCAAGCAGAAATTCGAGGCAAATCCGTCCGCTTATGTTGGCCCGCCGTCTCCCACTGGGGATTCGGGGCACCCTGGACACGCGCATCACCCCGCTCACACAACGCGGGAATCTCCGGGTAACGTCCATGATATGCCTGTCGTCGCGGGCGCGGTGCCGCCGGGGACTATCTATACCTGCCCGATGCACCCGGAAATCGTGCGCAACGCCCCTGGCGATTGCCCGCTCTGCGGCATGGCGCTGGTGCGGCTCGCCGGTACGGGAGAGGCTGACGATGCCGAACTGCGCGATCTTACACGGCGGCTGTGGATCGGAGTCGCGCTTGCAATCCCGCTCGTGGTGCTCGCGATGTCGCCGATGATCGGCATCCATGACCTGTTTGGCCTTCAGCCACGCCCACGCGGCTGGGTCGAGTTTGTGCTGGGCACGCCGGTCGTACTGTGGGTCGGATGGCCGATCCTGCGCAAGTTCTGGCTGTCGCTCACACATCATGCGCTCAACATGTACACCTTGATCGGGCTGGGGGTGGGGCTCGCCTACCTGTTCAGTCTTGCCGCAGTGTTTGTACCTGGCCTATTCCCGCAAGAGTTCCGCGAACACGATGGCGCAGTCGGGACTTATTTCGAAGCCGCTGCGGTGATCGTGACACTGGTGATACTCGGCGACTTTCTGCAGTTGCGAGCGATGGGTCAGACCAGCCAGGCAATCCAGCAATTGCTGCAGCTCGCGCCGAATCTCGCCTGGCGTCTGCGGGACGACGATACCGAGGAACAAGTGCCGTTGGAGACAGTCACTGTTGGCAACCGACTGCGTGTCAAGCCAGGCGAGAAGGTGCCGGTGGATGGCATCGTCCTCGAGGGTACCAGT
>JBKJZK010000509.1:0-4859 GCA_046715215.1 Nitrospiraceae bacterium | reverse complement strand
CTCCAGCCGAACTATCTCACCATGCATCCCAAAGGCGGGTTTGTGTATGTGGCCAATTATGCATCCGACAACATCTCACGGCTTGCAATCGATTCAACGACGGGTGAATTGACTCCGTCGGGCACATTCCCCGATCCGACCGTAGTCGATCTCGATGGGCCCAGCGGGGTCGGAATCACCAACTTCTAGTCTCCAGGCACCATGCGGTCGCCCGTATACGACGGGCGACTGCTGCTCCATACTCTTGTTCGTAGAGAGCTCGCTGTATAAGAACGGATTTTAGATGGACAGGCTCAAGCGGCTTATTCTCCGGCATGGTTTCACTGGCTGCCTGGTTCTTGCCGCCAGTACTATTGTGCGGTCCCTCTTCAGGGTGCTGTACCAACATGAACGCCACGTCTGGTACGCAGCCGCGACTTCGGCGATCAGAGCTGAGCGTCCGCTGTCGACGGGATTGGTCCTGCAGCGTGCCGGCCAGGAACACCTGGACTTGCTTTCGCAGTTGAATCTCTGCGGGCGGAGCGCAGCAGCAAGATTTCTCGCAGCGGGCGCCAATCTTTGGATTGTACGTGAAGGCGAGCGGGCTGCGTTTTGCTGCTGGATATTCCGCGGGCGGATGCCGGTTATCGCAGCACGCGGCGGATGGAAGGGACTCCCACCGGACACGGTGTGCCTGGAGGCCTCGGTGACCGGCGCAGATTATCGAGGGCGAGGAATTGCGCCGGCAGCGTGGTCCTTGATTGCTCAAAGCCTGAAGGAAGAGGGGATGCGAACCATCATGACAAAAGTGGAAGTAGACAATGTACCGTCGAGACGGGCGGTCTTGAAAGCGGGGTTTCGGGAAGTGGCGGTCATGGATTACTTGCAGGTGGGAGGAATACCTCGTGTTCGAGTGACGGCATGGGGTGAGGTTCATGAGCAAGATCGTGACATGTTGATAGATCTGCAGAAAATTGCGGCGTAAGGAGAACACATGATCAAGCCACAGGTGTTCGTTGCCGGCGCAGTCCGTACGCCCATCGGGAATTTGAATGGTGGGCTCAGTGACGTCTCGGCCACGACGTTGGGGGGGCATGTCATTCGCGAGTCGCTGCATCGGTCTCACATCGATCCCTCCATGGTCGATCAAGTGCTGATGGGTAACGTGCTGACTGCAGGCGTCGGGCAAGCCCCTGCCCGCCAAGCGGCGAGGGCCGCAGGCCTCCCGGATGAGGCTCCAGCCACCACCGTGGGAAAAGTATGCGGATCCGGATTGGAAGCCGTCATCCTCGGTTGCCAAGCGATTCGATCGGGAGGGGCTGACGTGGTGGTGTCCGGCGGCATGGAAAGTATGAGCCAGGCGCCGTATTTACTGCCAAAGCGCGAGGCCACGCACAAGGCAGAGTGGAAAGTCGGCGATCTTACGGAAAGCATGGTGTGCGACGGTCTTTGGGATGTCAGTAGTAATCAGCATATGGGGGTCTGCATCGAGGAGATGATCGCACAGTATGGGTTCTCGAGGGATGCGTTGGATGATTTCAGTGTGCGCAGTTATACGAGAGCGTTGGAATCATGGCAGACGGGGGCGTTCGACGCGGAGATCGTCGAAGTCGCGACGTCGGATGGGAAGGCAGCCACGGTTGTCCGTGAAGATGAGCGGCCCAGGCGGTTTCACGAGGCGAAATTGCGAAAGTTGGCCCCGGCGTTTCTCCCCTTGGGCACCGTCACTGCCGGGAACGCCTCGGGGACCAATGACGGGGCCAGCTCGTTGGTGCTGCTTTCCGAGGACCGGGCCCGTTCTCTGGACGTCTCGCCGGTTGCGAAAATTCTCGCATACTCACGAAAAGGGGCCGCGCCCAAGTGGTTTGGCCTCGCCCAGGTGATCGCGATCAGGGATATTCTGTCGAAGCTGTCGTTGGAAATCGCTGACATCGATCTGTTTGAGATCAACGAAGCGTTTGCGGCGGTCCCCATGGCGGTGATGGCCGAACTGCGATTGGAGCCTGAGCGCGTCAACGTGCATGGCGGCGCCATCGCGCTCGGACATCCGATCGGAGCGAGCGGCGTCAGGATTCTGACGACGTTGATCCACGCGTTGAAACGCCGCGGGGGACGGCGCGGCATTGCCAGCCTGTGCATCGGTGGCGGAGAGGGCATCGCGTTGGCGGTGGAGATGCTGTAATCGCTGAGTTCTGAGTTCTGAGTTTTGAGTTGGCAATCGGGGATAGAATGCGGAATGAGGTAACTCCGGAACTGACGGCCTCAGACCTCCAACGCCTGTTCTCACTCGACACTCATCACTGCTTTCGAAATACGTTGAGCCTCTGCGCGATGCGAGAACGCCGCTGGCGGACTTTTTGAGCATCCTGCTAACACATGTTGGCTCCGGCCCATGGTTCCGGTAGACTCGGCGCATGACTCATCCGCTTCCCTCCACCTGTGAACGGGCGATCCTGGAACAATTCCTCAAGGCGGAGGCGATGGCCTTGTGGGCGGTACGCTCTGCGCAAGCGCAGGATGTTCCGCCCGCAGTGTTGCAGTTTTTGCGTCGCCATGAAGAAGAAGAAGCGCAGCATCTCAAACAGTTTGAACTGCTGCTGGGAACGAATTCGCACGGCAAGCCGGCACTTCCTCGTATGCCCAGTCAATGGAGAGTCCTCGCGGTGCATCTTTACGGGTACGAAACGTTGGGATTGGAGTTCGCAAAGCTGTTAGTCGGGTTGCGGCCTGATTTGGCCTCGATTTTGGAAGATGAAGAGGCGCATGTGGGGTTTTTCGAGCATGAAGTTCGTGCCATGCTTGTTCATGGAGGAGTTGCGGCAGACGATACACGACAGGCTGCCAAGGCCTGGAGACGGCGGCTGCCTCGCACGGTCGATCGTTATCTTCACGATGAGAGTCTCACGCCCTTTCGTGATGAGCTGCGGCGACATATTCTCGACATGATCGACGCGCGCTTTCGTGTCGTTGGACTACCGGCAGGGGATAGAGAAGAAGTTCTGAGTTCTGAGTCAACGGCTTCGCCGAGTTCTGAGTTCTGAGTTCTGAGTTAGGAGGTTCTGAGTGTCCGGAACTAACTCAGAACTCAGAACCCAAAACTCGTAACTTCCCAGTGACTCAGCACTAGTCACTGCCTTCTTGGGGCGGTCTGCCGGAGATGTCTTTCTGACGGAGCAGCTTCGTGAGGTAGGTCCGTTGAAGGCCGAGCTCTTCGGCTGCTCTGGTTTGGTTCCATCCATTTCTGCGCAACGCCTCTTCGATGACCTTCCGACTATAGGTGTCCATGCTCTCATGGTAGTGACGGGGCGGAGAGCCTGGCTCGGACTCGGTCTCCGAGTGGGAAAGTGAATCTGCCAGATGCAGGTACGCGGGTTCAATTGTGTCCTCGGGACACAAGATGAGCGCACGCGTCAGCACATTGTCCAGTTCGCGGATGTTGCCCGGCCACTGATACTGTTGCAACGCGCGCATGGCGCGGTCACTCAGGGCGCAGGGGCGATGAATCCCTATTCTGCCCGCGCGATTGAGGAAATGCCGGGCAAGGGCAGGGACATCGTCCATCCGTTCACGCAGGGGCGGGAGTGTCACGGTAATCACCGCAAGCCGGTAATATAAATCCTCACGAAATGTTCCCTGTTGGATCGCGCGCCGTATGTCTTTGTTCGTGGCCGCGAGGAAACGCACATTGGTACGAACCGGCTGGGTTCCGCCCACGCGATAGAAGGTCTGGTCCTGGATGACCCGCAGCAGACGGCTTTGTAAGGGGAGCGGCATATCCCCGATTTCATCAAGAAATACCGTTCCCCCTTCTGCCACCTCGATCTTGCCTGGTTCCCGTTTGACCGCCCCGGTGAAAGAGCCCTTTTCATGGCCGAATAGTTCGTTCTCGAGCAGCGGTTCCGGCAAAGCCGCACAATTGACTGCGACGAAAGGTTTCGAGCGGCGTGAACTCCAACGATGAATGGCGCGGGCCACGACCTCCTTTCCCGTACCGGTTTCACCGAGCAGGAGCACGGTTACGTCGGAGGGCGCCGCTTGTTTGGCGATCGTGAGTTGCGCGGCCAGCTTGCCGTTGGTCCCCACGAGGTGATCGTACCGATCGTCGATTTCTTGACGGAGGACGTCGACCTGACGATGCAGCGCCATGGCGGCCAGGGCTTTTGTGACCACGACGGTCAGGTGGTCGGAACTGAACGGTTTCGTGATGAAATCAAATGCGCCAAGCTGCATGGCGTGCACGGCGCGCTCGACGGTGCCGAATGCGGTCAGGATGATGATGAGCGGGGTGGTATACGTGGCGTTGCTGTTCTCTTCGGTTCGCCGCTCGCTGTGCGAGGCCCCTCTCACCCGTTCCAGGATCTCCAAACCTGACAGCATCGGCAGTTCCAAATCCAGGAGCGCGAGATCGCATTCTCCTTGTTCGATCAGGCGCAGCGCGTCCTTGCCGTTGTCGGCTGTGACAGGCTCGTGCCCCATCCACGTGAGACGATTCTCGAGTCCAAGAAGAATATCGCGGTCGTCGTCGACGATGAGGATTTTGGCGCGCATCGTGTCTCGAGAGAAGGGAGAATTTTTGTACATGCTCAGGTGTTCAGGCTAAAGACTGGAGTCTGAATCCTCGAGCCTATCTATCAGAGCAGGAGCGGATTTTTTGAATTGTAGATCATCCACACAGGAAAATACACTCCTCTCGATGGCAGAAGGGGTCGCGAGTACTGAGTGCTGAGTGCTGAGTTGGTCGGAAAGGGTGAGGGAAGCAGAAATGTGGAATGTGGAATGCGGAATGAGTGGCCAGGAAAGCGGAAAGAGGAGTTCTGAGTGCTGAGTTCTTGCTGGGGCCGATCAACGCTGCAAGTCAGGACTCAGGACTCAGGACTCAG